>JAIPJH010000068.1 GCA_021734245.1 Candidatus Cloacimonadota bacterium
CTTTCTCATTTTATTCTCCAATTTTCAAGTGATCTCTTCCCAAATTCAAACCACTTTCAAACAAGAAGTTGAAAGAAATTTTTGTCAAACCATTTGTCAGAATTACACGTTTTGCCATTTCCCGCTTGACAGTTGAACTCACAAAAAACATTAACTTACTTTGGTAAATTTATTAAAAACTAAAGGTGTGGAGGAAGGTTGAATGAAGGTTAAAGTAACGAAGGAAGTAGAATTTGGAATTACAGATACAGAGATTTTGCTTGGAATGTCCACGGTTTTAACGGGACCTTCAGATTATCTGGGAAACAGTTTCAAGAATGGAGCGATGTCATATTTCAACCGCATAAATAAATCGGGTGGCATCAAAGGCAGAAACATAAAACTGATTGCATATGATGACGGATATGAGCCGGGACGCTGCATTGAAAATACTCATAAATTAATCGATGAAGACAAAGTATTCTGTTTATTTGGCAACGTGGGAACTCCAACCACAATGGCCATAAAGCCAATTATTGTAGAAAAACATATACCTCTTATCGCCCCATTTACAGGAGCAGAACCATTAAGGAATCCACTTGTGAAGGAGATTTTTCATTATCGTGCCAGTTATTATGACGAAGTAGAAAAATTCATCAAAGGAGTTGTAGACAAGCTTGGAATGACCAAAATTTCCTGTTTTTACCAGGATGACAACTATGGTTACACAGTACTTGAAGGACTGAATAAATCATTGATAAAGCGAGGGCTAAAACTTCATTCCTGGGGAACTTATAAAAGAAACACCATGGATATCCAAGCAGGATTAGACAGAATTATTCCCACTGAACCTGATGCAGTTGTTATGGTAGGAACTTACGGAAGTTGTGCCAAGTTTATTATTGAAGGCAAAAAGCAGGATTTCAATCCTGTTTTCATGAACGTGTCTTTTGTTGGAGCACATCAGCTTCTGGATATTTTAAATGATGCAGGACAGGGTGATGCAGAAATTATAACCCAGGTTGTTCCTCCCGAATTCAGTATGCTGCCAGCAGTAGTGGAAGCCAGAAATGATTTGAATGCATATGCTCCTGATGAAGAATTAAATCATGTAAGCCTGGAAGGTTATCTTGCTGCTAAAGTTTTAGTTGAAGGTTTAACCAGATCTGGCAATAATCTGACAAGGTCAAATTTCATAGAACAGATGGAATCAATTAAGGATCTGGATATTGGTATTGATCATCAGATCAGTTTTTCTGCTACCGATCACCAGGGTTCAGATAAAGTATATCCGGCGATTGTGATAGGCGGAGAATACAATTATTTCGAGGACTGGCAGGTAATCAGCAGTTATTTAAATTAGATAAAATTATTTGCTGATCAGAGTTTTGATCAAGTAATAGTTATATATTCATAAAGAGTGTCTCCGGTTAGATTTCTTCATATTTCTAAGCGGAGACGCTAATGTATTCCAACATTCTGCCATTTCCCGCTTGACAATCAAACCCGATCCAAACACTGCTCATTATAAAAAATAAGGAGTTGTAAAAGTTGAGTACTTTTGCAATTAGATAAATTAATGAGAAATTTTGAACATAAAATAAAGAAATTACAATTCAGGCAAAACCTGATAATCGGGCTTAAGTTTGCTCTTATCGCCCTGGCAATTTTCATTCTTGCATTCACTCTGTTTTTTGTCGTGTTTTCCAGCGCTGCCAAGCATGTTCAGGAACTGTTTTTATTTGCTTTAACCATCAAAATATTACTGTTTTTGATTTTCATTTACCTGGCGTTGCAAGCCAATCGAACCATGAAAACCAAGCTGGAGATTGCCCGGCAGCTGGATGAATTCAATCAGGATAAAGCGGATACTTATCAGAATGCCCTGGAACTGCAAGCGGAAGATATTGAACATGAGATTTTGGAAAGGATTCTGCAGAAAGCAGATAGAAAAGCAGAAAATCAGCTGCTTAAAGTTGTCAGCAATTTTCTTTCTCCTATTTGGAAGATCGTGATCTTGCTTTATCTAGCTTCTGCCTTGCTCTTTATTTTGAATCCGCAGAAATTCATGCAAGCCAGAGAATTCTTTGCAATGCGGAAAATGCCGGAAATTCAGCACAAGGAATTTGTTGAACTTGAACCAGGAAATATATCCGTAACTCGTAACAGTAAAGTAACGATAGAAATTTTGAATCCAGAACCAGAAGTAGAACATAAATTCTTCTATCGCATAGAAGATAATTGGCGGCAGGAACAACTCATGGATTACAAAAAAATCTTTGAGAATCTGGATTTTTCTTTTTCCTATTTTGTGCAGACTCCATTTGCTGTTTCCGATACTTTCCGAGTGGAAGTGTTTGAATTACCAGTCGTTACAAATATCGATGTGCGCTACGATTATCCTGAATACACAAAATTAAAATCGGAATTTGAACAGAATGCTTCAGGTAATATCAGGGCCATACAGGGAACGCAAATCACACTCAATATCGATGCCAACAATCCCATTGAAAACGGTAAGATCATATTTTCGACTGGAGATTTGCAGGATTTGACAAGAACCGGCAAAAGTTCATTCAAAACCGATTTCAAAGTTGAGCAGAATGGCAGCTATCATTTTAATCTGGAAGATATTCTGGGCAATACTTCCCGCAAATTATCCAAATCTATCACCGTTGTTTACGATCAAATTCCCGAGATCAAAATAACTTATCCCGGCAAAGATACTCTATTCACACAAAATATGCTGCTGCCTCTGCAGATCATCGCTTCCGACGATTTTGGTCTTAAGGATCTCCTACTTTTTTATCACATAAATCAAGGTGTTATCGATTCTTTGAGTTTGCAGTCACGCATTCCGGGTACGACTCTCAGTTTGGATCATGTTTTCGATATGAATGAAATGGTGCTTTTCCCCGGTGATAAAGTAACTTACTGGGTTCAGATTTCTGATAATTCTCCCCAAAAGCAGACAGCAGAATCTCGTCGATTTACAGCACGTTTTCCATCTATAGAAGAGATTTATAAAGAGATCGAGGAAAAAGAACAGGAAAAGCGGGAAGTTCTGGAAAATACTCTGGAAAAATCGCAAGAACTGCAAGAAGAATTTGAAGAAAAACGGCGCGAACTTTTGAAGAAAGAAGAAATGGACTGGGAAGACAAAAAGGATATTGAAAACATCTTGGATAAACAGGAAAATCTGAATAAAGATATAGAAAATGTGGCAGAAGATTTTCAGGAATTGCTTGAAAAATTCGAGGATAATGAAGGACTTTCCAACGATACAATGGAAAAGATGCAGCGCATTCAGGAATTGATGGAAGAGATCAGCAACGAAGAGCTGGAAAAAGCCATGGAAAAACTGCGGGAAAGCATGGAAAATCTCGATCCTGATGTGATGAAAAAAGCTTTGGAAGATTTTAAATTCTCCATGGAAGATTTTTCCAAAAAACTCGATCAGACCATCAAACTTTTGGAAGATATCAAAAAAGAACAGGCTATCGAAAAAGCTCTGGAAATCACCGAAGAGATGAATGAAATGCAATCCACTCTCAATGAAAAAACCAAATCCGGAGAGAGCAGCAACGAAGAGCTTTCCAAACAGCAAAAACAGATTTCAGATAAGATGGATAGTTTGCAGAAACAACTGGATGAGATCGAGAAAATGCTGGGAGAAAAGGACGGAGAACTGCAAAAGATGCTGGATGAACTGCGAGAGCAGATGGAGAAAGATGATGTTCAGCAGGATATGCAGCAGAGCAGCGAAAACCTGCAATCCGGCGAGATGAAGAAAGCCCAGCAATCCCAGCAGAGTGCTCAGGAAAAGCTGGAACAGATGATGAAAATGCTGCAGAAAATGAAAGAGAGTTTTGCAGCCGGCGCGCAGATGAATATGATGCAGGCAATGCAGACAGCAGTTCGTCGACTTTTAATTTTTTCTGAAAGACATGAAGCCTCGCATTCCAAATATTTTCAGGATCCTTTTGCAATTTTGCCAGATCAGATCGCAATTTTTGAAAGTGTGAACCTTACGGTGAATGAACTTCTGCAAACTCCGATGATAGCCCTGACTCTGGGCGCAAAATTCTTTTATGATGCTAATTTCACGTCTTCCACGTATCGGGAGATGTTCCAATATATAAATGATGCGCAGCATGTAAAAGTAAATCAATTCCTTACAGATGTTCAGAAAGGTTTGAACTTGATGATCTATGATCTATTGCAGAGTTCGCAGAATATGCAGCAGGGCGGCAGCAGCAGTGGAATGCAGAGTTTGATGCAGGCTTTGCAGCAGATGGGTCAACAGCAGATGATGATAAACATGGTCTCGCAGCAGCTTTTACAGCAGTTGGGCAAGGAAGGTAGGATGAGCCAGGAAATGATGTCTCAGGCACAAAGGCTGGCGCGCGATGAAGAACGACTGGCAGAAAATTTGAAACGTATTCTGCAAAATGACAGAGAAGCACAAAAGCAGACAAATGCCATCAACCAGATCATCGATGACCTGGAAGAAATTGCCCATGATCTGAAACGAGGACGAATCGATAGAAACCTGGTGGATAAGCAGGAAAGAATTCTTTCCCGACTGCTGGATGCTCAGAAATCTATCCACAAACGAGAATTCAGCAAGAAGCGTAAAGCAGAACAGAGCGAGATAGAAAACTGGGAACTGCCGGAAGAAATAAAATTAGAATTTGACAAAATGCGAAAAAAAGCTCTTTTGAACGAAGATTTGGAAGATTATCCCAAAGAGTATCGGGAGTTGATAAAAGAGTATTTAAGGTTGTTGAATGAGAAAGCGGAGTGAACTCACCCTCAGTCTTCGCCTGAGGCTACGAACTGACGAGTTGCTGTCCCTCCCTGGCTGGCCGAAGCCTTGCGAAGGTTTTGTTACATCTTGCTTGTGCGACCTTCGAAAGGTTAGAGATGAGTGATGAGAAAAGAAAAAACAGCTCCCCTTGGGAAGGGGAGAAGACTCGAAGAATTTCGAGTCAGAGGGGTTTGAATTAATGGCAAAGATTGAGCTCTTTAAACCCCCTTTTACTCCCCCTTACGAAGGGGGACTTAAAAGATTTTTGTTGTCGAAATTAGTTAATTTAAACTCCCCTTGGGAAGGGGAGAAGACTCGAAGAATTTCGAGTCAGAGGGGTTTGAATTAATGGCAAAGATTGAGCTCTTTAAACCCCCTTTTATTCCCCCTTACAAAGGGGGACTTCAAAGTTTTTTCTTGGCGAAAATAATTAATCCAGTCTCCCCTTGGAAAGGGGAGAAGATCAGCTTGCTGATCAGAGGGGTTTTGTTAGATTAATGAATTCATCAAAATCAATTGTTTCATATCGCTCTGATCTGAAAGAAAAAGCTCGGGAAAATCGCAAAAACATGAATAAACCTGAGCGGATCGTTTGGTATGAACTTCTTAGAAATAAAAAAATGAAAGGATATAAATTTCTAAGACAAAAACCAATTGAAAATTATATTTTAGACTTCTATTGTAACGAACTAAAATTGTGTGTTGAAGTTGATGGGATCACACATTCAGATAAAATGGGTTATGACGAAATTAGAACTGAAAAATTGAAAAAGTTAGGTATTAAGGTTATTCGTTATTCAAATATTCAAACAAAAAAACAACTTCACGATATTAGACTTGACTTGTTAGAAAAAATTACTATTCGAGAAACAGAACTTGGAATAAGCTCCCCTTTGGAAGGGGAGAAGACTCGAAGAATTTCGAGTCAGAGGGGTTTGAATTAATGGCAAAGTTGAAATTCTTCAAACCCCCTTTGATTCCCCCTTACAAAGGGGGACTTAAAAGATTTTTGTTGTCGAAATTAGTTAATTTAAACTCCCCTTGGGAAGGGGAGACAGGAAACGCAGTTCCCAGAGGGGTTAAAATGAAAAAAATATTATGTATTTTAATTTTACTTTCATGCTTTTATCTAAATTCCAAAACCTGGATTCGGGAATACACTTACCAGGCAAGTGAAGCTGACAGTAAAATTACTTCTCGAGCAATTGCTTTGGAACAGGTAAAACGACTTCTTCTGCAGGAAATTGGCATGTATATGCACTCAACTGTTTTAAGTGGAGAAATTGAAGCGAGTGGTAAGGTAAAAGATCTAACAGCAAAACAAATTGAAATAATTTCTGCAGGTATTACCGAAACAAAAATTATTGAAGAAAACTGGAATGGTGTAACTTATTATATGAAAGCTGAGATTACAGCTGATGAAAACGATGTTGTAAATAGACTTGATACAATAATCGAAGATAATGAAAAATCAATGCAACTTGAAAAATCGCATAGAAGAACTGAAAAAGCACTTGCAGAAATTGATAGTTTGAAAATTAAATTAGCTAAGACAAGAAATGAGAATCAAAAATTAAAGTTACAAAAAAAATATAATCAAAGCAGTAATGAATTAAGTGCTGAAGATTGGTTTCAGAAAGGAGTAATAGAAGTTCATAATGGTTATTACGAAAAAGGGATAGAATATTTTAACAAATCAGCTGAATTGCATGCAAGACCGGAAACGCTTTATAACATTGGACTTGCCTATGGTAAACTTGGGAATTATAATAAAGAAATTGAGTATTATATTAAAACAAATAATGTTTTTCCAATATTCAATTCGTATTATAATTTAGGTGTGGCTTATTTCGATATTGGGAAATATGATGACGCTATTGAATGTTATAAAAATGCAATTGAATTTGCTCCAAATAATCCTGATGTATATTTTAATCTAGGAAATGTCTATTTAGAAATTCACAAAGAAATGAATGCAATAATTAATTTCAAAAAAACAATTGAATTAAATCCTTATGATGAAGTTGCTTATTACAATATGGGTAATGCCTATAGTAATTTGGGTAATTATGATGATGCAATAATAAACTATGAAAATGCAATTGAATTAAATCCTTATTATGTAGAAGCATACAATAATATGGGTTTTTCTTATGTACAAAAAGGGAATTTTGAAAAATCTATTAAGTATGCTCAAATAGCAGCAAGATTGGGTTATAAACCTGCACAAGAATTATTATTGAAATTTGGTATTCAATGGTAGATAAAACAATTATGTAATTAGTAAAAGTAGAAAATTAAATAGAGGAATTATTATGGATTTTAAAAACATCAGTAAAATTATTTTTGAATTTGATACTGAAGATGAGCCAAAACTTAATAACAATGGAGAATTTACAATCAAATTACCCATTGTTGCAGATTTGCTAAAGATATCGGAAATCTATCCAGATATTCAAATCATCTTAATAAGTAAAAGAACATCAAAGATTTTTGAATTGGAGCATAGTACTCAAGGATTTAGGATTCATCCGAAATTATTTGATTCCTCGTATTTTAAATAATGCAAGTTTTAAATTTACTCTTTATCAGAAATAAATTGTAAGATGATGTCATGTTAAATCATAAGATTGACAAAGAATACAGTTCAATATTTGGTAGATTTGGGTATTCTATATGAGTATAGCATATTGTCCTTTATTTAATATAAGTATAGATAATGATGTGCTTAATGATTTTAACGAATTCATTATAAATACAAATCTTAAAATTTTAACAAAAGATTATAAACTTACTTCCAGTAAGTTAGTACAATCAAATTTATCTTTTAAAGAACAAGAAGAATTGCCGTACTATTGGTTATATGTCAAAGCTAACTGTGATTTCTATACAATAACAAATTATATTCATTTGTTTCAATTATCATTATTGATAGTTAAATCTACAACATTAAAAATATTTTATAAATTTAATACAGAGGATTTAAATAGATTCGAAGATATTTTTAAATTTATCGATGAAAAAGAATACAACGTTAATATTGAATTAGATGATACAGTATTAATTAAAAAATATTATCCAATAATTCTTGAAATATTTAATGAAAATAACCGATTAAGAAGTGCTCTTGTTTCAATGCTTAACGGATGTACAGCAATTCATTGGAGCGCATCATATGTTTTATTTATAACAACTTTTGAAACTATTCTTACTCATAAAAGTAATTGGGGGATTAAGAAAAAACTAGCCTGGGCATATTCCATACTTACTGAGAAAGATAATCAACAAAGAGAAATTGCATTTAGAGAGTTTCTTAAAATCTACAAAGTAAGATCAGAAATTTTGCATGGAGAATCTTTTAAAGATAAATATAATGATGGAAAACTAAATCTGAAGGAACTTGCTAAATGTAGAGATATGTTGAGAAAATTGTGGCAGATAATTTTAAATTCAGAAGAATTAATCGACGTTTTGTCAGGAAAAGATAATGTTAGAAAAGAATATTTTAAGAAAATTTCTGAAGGTTGGATGCCAAAAGATTTAAGCTCCCCTTTGGAAGGGGAGAAGACTCGAATAATTTCGAGTCAGAGGGGTTCAGAATAATGGCAAAGTTGAAATTCTTCAAACCCTTTTTGGAAGAGGAGAAAGGAAACGCAGTTTCCAGAGAGGTTTAAATACATTTAAAAAATAAAATAAGGGGAGAAGTCAAATGGGTGCAAGAGAACATTGGAGCAGTAGAAAAGCTTTTATTCTGGCAGCGATCGGTTCTGCCATTGGTTTGGGAAATATCTGGCGTTTTCCGTTCAAGTGTTATGAAAGCGGTGGTGGTGCGTTTCTAGTTGCGTATCTTATCGCCATGCTTTCGGCTGGAATTCCGCTGATGATATTGGAATTGAGTATTGGTCATAAATACAAAATGGCTGCACCATTGTCGCTCCGTAAAGTTGGCAAGAAATACGAATGGATCGGCTGGTGGGCTGTTTTTGTTGGATTCATGATAACGACATATTACGCAGTTGTAATGGCCTGGGGTTTGAATTATTCGATCTTCTCTGTAACTCAGAATTGGGGACAGGATACAAGCGGATTTTTCTACAATCATTTCCTTGGTTTAACCAGTGGACCATTTGAATTCGGAAATATTCAATTTCCAATAATGATCGCTTTGGTCGTTAGCTGGATACTGATAGTTGCCGCGATCTGGAAAGGTGCGAAAACGGTTTCCAAGGTCGTTTATTTCACGGTTTTTTTACCTTGGCTTCTATTGATAGTTTTTGTAGTAAGAGGAGTTACGCTTCCTGGGGCAATGGAAGGATTGATCTTTTATCTACAGCCGCATTTTGAGAAGTTATTGGATCCTAGTATCTGGATTGCAGCATATGGGCAGGTTTTCTTTTCGCTTTCTATAGGATTCGGTATAATGATAGCTTATGCCAGTTTTTTACCAAAACATTCAGGAATTATCAATAGTGCGCTAATCATCGCTCTGAGTGATGGAGCAACTGCCTTCATTGGAGGTTTTGCAGTGTTTGGAACGCTGGGATATTACGCCGGAATCGAAGGTGTAGCTGTGGAAACCGTTCTGAAAGGAGGTCCTGGGCTTGCTTTCGTAACTTATCCTGCAATAATCAACATGCTGCCCCTTTCTAAAATATTTGGAATTCTCTTCTTCTTAATGTTGTTGACATTAGCAATTGATTCAGCTTTTTCCTTGGTCGAAGCTGTTGCATCGTCTTTGCGGGACAAATTCGGTTGGGGTTATAAAAAATCTAATATTCTGGTAGCAGTTGTTGCTTTTTTCATAGGGATATTATTTACTACCGGAGCAGGTCTTTACTGGCTGGATATCGTAGATAAATGGTTGGAAGTTTTCGGACTTTCTGCTGTAGTTCTGGTAGAATGTGTTGTTCTGGGATGGTTTTACAAATTAGAAAGGCTTCGGGGTTATGCCAATAAATATTCCGAAGTTAAAGTAGGAAAATGGTGGAACTATCTGCTGCGATATTTTGTACCGATAGCTGTAGCAGCTCTCATAATCTCAGAAGCTGTTTCGTTCCTGACAAATGGTTATGAAGGTTATCCCGGAAAAGCCCTGATTTTTGGCTGGATAGTTGTTGTGGTAGTTCCAATATCAGCAGTACTTATTTCTTTACATAACCGAAACAAGGATGTTCATCCTGATAAAACATTCATTCCCAAAGAAAGTTTTACCGATAAAATTGGTTTCAAACGTCTTTACACCTATTTCAAAGCTTTATTGTTGCTTGGAATTATTCTTATTGCGATTATTATAATAGGTCAATCGAGTGCATTTTTTGCCAGCTTGATAACACCAAGTATTGCGCTTTATGTTTTTCTTGCTTTAATTGGAGGAGCAATATATTTCACTACAATTTCCATTAAAGAAGAAAAGCGTAGGATGGTGTGGACCGATGAAAATTTTGTGGAAGATGAAGAACTAAATAAGGAAGATTAATTGAAAAAAAGTATTCTCATCCTATTTGTGCTGCTGCCTGTATTACTTTGGCCGCAATACAATGAAAAAAACATCCTGATAAAACAGGCAAATCGCTATCTGGTGCAAAGGCATTACGAGAGAGCAAATCAAATCTATGAGCAGATCCTCACAGATTTTCCTGTGGATGCCGGAGTAGTGGACATGTATGTTTCCAATCTGATAAGAACTTCCAAAATAGATAAAGCAGAAGAGCAGCTGAATAAATATGCACAGCAAATTACAGATCTCATCAGGATAAAACTTCGAACATCGATCTTGATAAGTCAGGGAAAATTGGATAAAGCAGAAGAATTGTGTTTGGATTTTCTGGCGCAAAATGCTGGCAGCATAAATTCTTATCGCACACTATCAAGTATTTTCGAGCAGTTCCGGCAGTATGAAATTGCCGTGAATATTCTGTTGCAGGCCAGAAAAGTTACCAAAGACGATCATCTTTACTCACGGGAAATGGCTCTGGATTATCAGAATCTAAAGGAATATGAAAAATCTGTTGAAGAGTTCTTCAAGCTTGTCAGTCGTCAGAAAGGTTATACCAATTATGCTCTCAGCAGGTTAAAGCAAATGCTGCAAGATGATGACTCGCTGATCTCCAAATTAGAAAAGGAAAGCAGCAAATACGAAGACGAAAATATCATTCAGATCGTTGCTCAATGTTATGCCGAGATCAAAGATTATGATAATGCACTTCTCAAATATGAGAAACTTGCACCAAATATTTTGAATAATTTTGCTATCAGTATGAAATCTATGGGAAATCTGGAAGTTGCCAAACGAGCTTTTGTCCGATATGTGGAGCGTGAACACGATGTGGCAAAACAGGCAACGGCAAATATGCAGATCGCTGATATTCTGATTACTTTGGGAGACTTGGAAACTGCAGAAAAAAGACTTCTGAAGATCTATAACGATAAAAATCTGCAAGGTTCACATTACAGATTTCGAACCAAAGCGAACAGTGATGCCAGACTGCTTCTATCTGAAATTGCCATTATACGAAACGATGATTCGAATAAAATCGTTAATTTTCTGGAAGATGCCAAGAAATATTCCTACAATCTTTCCCAGAAAAATGATATTGAATATAAGATCATCGAATATCTGATGCTGATCGGAAATTTTGAAGACAGCAAATATAGATTGCAAGCTTTGCTTTCACAGCAGGAAAGTGGAACAGATTCCTACAAAATGGGATTTTATTATTCTTATCTGCTTGCTTTGATGCAGAACGATCCCGCATCGGATAGTTTGTTGGGAGAGATCCTGATCAATCTTCCAGAAAAAGAGCAGGCAAATGATGCTTTGAATCTTTTCGTTGTGTCTTCACTTCTTAAGCCGGAACAAAAAAGCAGTTTCTTTGCCGCTTATCGCCAGATGCAGCTTCACAAAATAGAAGCAGCTGTTGATTCTTTGCTGCTGATCTTCCAGGAAACAAATAATGAGGAAATGCTTTTACTGGCAGGAGAATGGGCAGAACTTGGTAATTTGACAGATGATGCGAATTATGTATTTTCGCAGGAATTCAAAAATCCCATTTTACAGAATTATGCCAGGTTAAAATTGGCAGAACTACATGATGATAAAGAACTTTGCCGAACATTTCTGCAAAATAATCCGCAATCAATTTTCAGCCCGGGATTCAGGAAAATATTAGAGAATTAGAATAAAGGGGTAACTAGGAGGACTAATGCGTGGTTTTTACTGGTATCTAATTACTTTTGTCACCATCATGCTTTTCTTCAGGTTTTTTGGTTTTATCATGGCTTATGCTATCCGCTTCTGGTTCGTTGTTATTCCTGTAGTATTGATCCTATACTATTATTTCAGAAAGCAGAAAGCTGATAACACCTTCAAAAGAAATACCGGACTCGATCCTGATAAAGAAGTAAAACTGAAAGAAGAACCGAAAGTAGAAGAAGAGGAATAATTTGTGAGAGATCCTTTCAAGGAACTTTCCAAACATAACCAATCTCTCCTCAATAGCTTCCTCTATTATATAAAGGTAGAAAAAGGCCTTTCGGAAAACAGTGTGGAAAGCTATCATCGAGATGTTCAGGATTGTCTTTTCTATCTGGATAAGAAAGTTGAAGATATCAAAGCAAACGATGTGATAGATTTCTTTGTAAATCTTCAGGAAATGGGATTGTCATCGTCCAGTATTGCCAGAAAACGCAGTGCGATCAAGGTCTTTTTCGATTACCTGAGCCAGGAAGAATTTGATACCAAAATGAACTTCAACGAAGTTCCAACCATAAAATACACACAAAAACTTCCCGATGTACTTTCCCAGAAAGAAATGTTGAAGCTTTTGGACAGCATTCCCACCGAAGATGCTTTGGGTTGGCGAAATAAAGCCATGCTGGAATTGATGTACGCCTGCGGTTTAAGAATTTCTGAAATCATCAATCTTTCGATCCACGAAGTTTATTGGGAAGAACAAGTTGTGCGCGTAATGGGAAAAGGCAGCAAACAGAGAGCTGTGCCGATAGCTGATCAATCTCTGGAATTTCTGAAATATTATTACAAAAATGCCCGACCAAAATTGCGGAAAATCAATCTTACCGATATTATGTTCCTGAATCGGTTTGGTCGCAAGCTAAGCAGAATGGGAGTGTGGAAGATGATAGAAAAATTAACCTTGCAATGTGGAATAAAAAAACATGTTTCTCCTCACACTTTCCGGCATAGTTTTGCTACGCATCTTTTGGAAGCCGGAGCAAATTTGCGAGTTGTTCAAATGCTTTTAGGTCATTCCAGCATCAACACAACCCAGATCTACACTAATATCGACAACAAATTTATCATGAAAGAGCACAAATTGTATCATCCCCGCGGATGATTTTATAACGAACTGAATAATAATGAAATAGGCATTGCGTTATATTTATAAAAGTATGTAATCTTAATTATTGACATCTGAGAAATGATTAAAAAAATGGCAAATCTAAAAAATAATGGAGGTCGGAATGTTTAGAAAAACTGGACTATTACTGATGCTTTCTCTTATAATATGTTGCGGATTATTGTTCGCAGAAAAATCATTGGAAAGGATTGCCAATGAAATCGGAGTGGAAGGAGAAACTCTTTACAACGCTGGTAGTTATGTAGAAGCTGCTGCAAAATTTGAAGAAGCTATTGCAAAATTGAAAGAAGCAGTTCAAACTGATGGAATTCCAATGGATAAGGATAAGATAAATCAGTGGTGGCTTTACGCTTTCAATGGTTATTTTCAGGGTGGAGATTATGAAAATGCCATCAAAGCTCTTGATGCAAGATTGGAACTAAATCCCGGCAGCTGGGATCTTATCAATTACAAAGCCATAATCCTGAAGTCTAAACTGAATAGAATTCCTGAAGCTATTGAAGTTCTTAAAGCATACAATGCAAATAAGAGAAGCTTCAAAGTAGAAAAGAAAATTGCTGGTTATTATGTGGATATGGACGATAAGGAAAAAGCACTGGAATGGTACGAAAAAGCTTATGAACTGAAAAATGATTCCAAAGTTATCAAAAATATAGCTACTCTATATGTTCAGCTGGGAAATAATGCAGAAGCTGTGAAAGCTTATGAAGATTTTCTGCAAACCAATCCCCGCGAAAGTGTCCTTATTCAAACCTATAAGAATATGGGAAGTTTGTATGAAGATATGCAGCAGTACAATAAATCGAACACATATTTTGAGAAAGCTCTTGAAATGAAATACGATTCAGCAATCAATCTGCTACTGATATCAAATTATTACGATATTGATAAATATGATAAAGCATTAGAAAAAATCGATCAAAGACTTAGAAATAGCCCTGGTGATGCTGATGCCATCTATTTTAGAGCGATGATAAAATATAATCGTGGTAATAAAGTTGGAGCTAAATCAGATTTCGAAAAACTATTCGGTTCCAAATACGACAAACAAGCAAAAGGTTTCGTAGAAAGTATTGAATCTGAACTTTAAAAAAAAATAGGAATTATTATGAGAAATATACTGATTGCCGGCAACTGGAAAATGAATAAAACATTTGAAGAAGCCGAAGATTTCCTGGTAGAATTGAATGATAAACTGAAAGATATGCAGCTTACCAAAACAGAAGTTGCAATTTGCGCACCCTATGTCTATCTGGAAATGGCCTACGATCTGGCATTGGATTCTCCTTTGCTGATCGGAGCCCAGAATTGCAGCGAACATGACAATGGAGCATACACTGGTGAGATTTCAGCGAAAATGTTGTCTTCTATGGAAATGGATTATTGTATTGTCGGGCATTCAGAAAGACGTCAATATTTTGCGGAAACCGATGAAATGGTCAATCTGAAGATCAAAAAACTTCTTTTAGATGGCATCGATCCGATCGTTTGTATCGGCGAAACATTGGAACAAAGAGAAGAAGGCATCACAAAAGATCTAATTCTCAAGCAGTTATCCGGTGCATTCCAGGATATTGATTTTGAAGAACGAAATATTGTGATAGCTTATGAGCCGATCTGGGCGATTGGTACTGGAAAAACTGCTACTCCGCAGCAAGCTCAGGAAATTCATGCTCTTATCAGGAATTGGCTTACCGATACTTATGGAGAAGATATTTCTGAATTTACTCAGATCCTTTACGGTGGAAGCATGAAACCGGAAAATGTGGAAGAACTTTTGAAACAAGTCGATATCGATGGCGGACTTATCGGTGGTGCTTCACTTGATATTTCAAAGTTTTCATCGATGATAGATGTGGCTGTGAGTTTGTAATTTTAAAGTTATAAATTATTAAACCCACGGCTTCTGGTCGTGGGTTTTTTCATAATAAAAGTGTTATATAGAGGTTAAAATGTTAGATATTAAATTTGTCAGGGAAAATGCTGAATTGGTAAAAGAAGCAATTCAAAAGAAAAATGAGAAGGCAGATGTAGATAAGATTCTTGCTCTGGACGAAAAGAAAAGAAAGATACAGTTTGAATTTGATACTAAACGTGCAGAACAAAACAAAGTCTCCAAAGAAATTCCAAAATTGAAAAAAGCAGGAGAGGATATCACCAATGTTCTAAAGCAAATGAAAGGATTAGCCGAAATAGTGAAAAATCTTTCTGCAGAACTTTCTGATATTTCCAAGGAATTGGAGCAAGCTTTGTTAACAATTCCCAATATTCCCAATCCAGATGTTCCCACTGGTGGAGAAGAAAATAACGAATTTGTGAAAGATTGGGGTGAAAAGAAAGAATTTACTTTCAAACCCAAAGATCATCTTGAATTAGCTGAGATAAATGATCTATTGATCATGAAAAGAGCTGCAAAGATCTCTGGTAGTGGCTTTGTAGGTTACAAAAGCAAAGGCGCTCGTTTGGAACGCGCCCTCATCAATTTTATGTTGGATTATCATATTCAGAAAAATGGTTATGAAGAAGTAATGCTGCCGATTTTGGTAAATAGAGAAACCATGACAGGGACTGGTCAACTTCCTAAATTGGAAGATGACATGTATCACGTTGATCTTGATGATCTTTTCCTGATACCAACAGCTGAAGTTTCTGTGACGAATTTGTTTTCTGATGAAATAATGAATCGTATTGATCTACCTGAGAAACTTGTTTCCTATAGCCCATGTTTCAGAAGAGAAGCTGGCTCTTATGGAAAGGATACAAAAGGATTGCAGCGCCTTCATCAATTCAATAAAGTGGAAATGGTAAGATTTACAACTCCTGAAGAGTCTAATATTGCTTTGGAAGAGATGCTGATTGATGCAGAAAATATTCTGCAAGCTTTAGGATTGCATTATCGAGTAGTTACATTGGCTACAGGCGATCTCAGTTTTGCCTCTGCCAAAACTTATGATTTGGAAGTATGGGCGCCGGGTGCTGGAAAATATTTGGAAGTTTCTTCTGTAAGCAATTTCGAAGATTTTCAGGCAAGAAGAGCTTCCATTCGATTTAGAGATGAAGAAGGCAAAGTAAAATTTGTCCACACACTAAATGGTTCCGGATTAGCTACTCCAAGAACTGTGATTGCTTTATTGGAAACTTATCAAAATGAAGATGGAACAGTAGATTTACCAAAGGCTTTAAAACCTTATTTTGCTGGAAGTGAAAAAATTTAGTTATTTTTATTGTTTTCGTAATGTTTATAAAAATGGATAATTAGATTTACTCTCTGTCCTCATATATAAAAAAAGTGAATAAAAAAGTAATTTTTAATTTGACATGGAGAGGGTAGGTTTCAATTTTGCCAAACCTTGTTTTTAGCGAGGTAATTTTTTTTGTTCTTTAGAGAGAAATTTAGGAAACGAATTAGATAGACGTGAATGGTGAGTGAGTAAGGATATATTTTTATAACGAAGAGTTTGATCCTGGCTCAGGACGAACGCTGGCGGCGTGGATTAGGCATGCAAGTCGAACGCGAAAGTAGAGCTTCGGTTTTACGAGTAGAGTGGCGGACG
>JAIPJH010000069.1 GCA_021734245.1 Candidatus Cloacimonadota bacterium
TGCAATCACTTGAAGTTCGGGACAGTAAAAGGTTTTATGTCTTTAAATAATAAACAGTTAGAAGATTGATAAGTGGTTTACATAATGTTAAAGTGGCAATCATGCTGTCACAAGTGGCAGATTTAGGTGTCACTTTTTAATTAATGCATATTCAGGCATTAATACATTGGCGCCCCCGATGCGATTCGAACACATGACCTTTTCCTTAGGAGGGAACCGCTCTATCCAGCTGAGCTACGGGGGCACACAATATGAATCCTGAATTATTTTTAGTCAGTTTCTATGTCAAGCAGAATGGGCTGTAAAAAAAGGTTCACGATAAAAAAGGCTGCGGAAAATTCCGCAGCCCAATCTATATTTCTCAGCTAAGCTGATTAATTATTATTTATGGAAACTATAAAATTAATTATCAATGTGAAGATAATCTTTCTTCTCATTCCATTTCACGATCAAGTTTGGTCGTTTCATTTTCCTTATCCTCCTTTATTCTTCTTTGATTCAAAAGCTAATTAAAAATCAGTTATATCCAAATATAAATTTGACAAAATGCAATGTTCTTCAGTTTTTTCTTCAAGAGGTTATTTATGGATTTATATAAAATTAGAAAAGATCTTCACCAAATTCCGGAACTTGGGTTTCAGGAATATAAAACTACAAAATATATCAAATCAGTGTTATCTGGATTTTCTGAATTAGAAATTCATGAATTTGACTTTCCTGGATTATTGGTTGAATATAAAAAAAATAAGGGGAAATATAAAATTTTTCGTGCCGACATGGATGCCTTGCCAATTCAGGAAGCTAACCAGTGCGATTTTGTTTCGATTCATCACGGAAAAATGCACGCCTGCGGGCATGATATTCACATGACGATCTTGATAGGCTTAATAGAAAAAGTTATCAAAAATCAACCTGACCAGAATGTTTTGTTCCTTTTTCAACCAGCCGAAGAAGGTTATGGCGGAGCTGAAAGAATTCTAAATACTGGCATGCTGGATAATTTCGAGATCTCCGAGGCTTTTGCATTACATGTAAATGGTCATCTTCCTGTCGGAACAATCGAGAGTAAACCTGGGGTTTTCTTTGCCAATACACAGGAAATCTCAGTCAAATTTATCGGCAGAAGTGCTCATGTAGCTTTCCCACAAAATGGCAGGAATGCATTAGCTGCTGGAGCTGATTTTTATTTGAATTTGCAGGAAAAGATCCAGCAACAATTTCCCAACCATTCCAAAGCAATTTGTGAATTTGGTTTTATGCAGGCAGGAACCGTGATGAATGCAATTGCTGCCGAATGTAATCTGGATGGCACGATGCGAGCCTTTGAAGAAGAAGATTGGCAAAAAGTTCATCAACTTCTAAAAACGACAGCTGCAGAAAGTGCAAAAAAATACGATTTGAAACATGAGATAATTTATAAAAGTTATTATAAACGCGTTGTAAACAATAAACAACTGCATCGGAAATTAGAAGAAACAGCAAAAAATCTGGGTGTGAATTATATCCAAGGTCATGCTGTATTTACCGGTGAAGATTTTGGTTATCTGACAGATAAATATAAGGGAATTTTATTTTGGTTAGGAGTACATTCCGGAACTAAAATGGATTTACATTCTCCAGATTTTCTACCTGATAAAAAAGCCATAGATGTAGGTGTAAAAGTACTTTATTCAATGATATAGATTGTATCACGATCACTCCTGATCGTGTTTGAAAATATTACTCGCTACATATACTCGTTCAATAGTGAACGAGTTACATATTGCCAGGATAATAAAAAGAGCTGCAAATTAATGCAGCTCTTAAAAAAGTGAATATATCTTAAATTATTAATCGTCCTCGTCGTCAATTTTTCCATTGCGGAAAACGCTTTTCAGATCAAGATCTTCATCATCGTCCAAATCGATATCTTCCAGGTCCTCATCGTCTTCGCCGCGCATCCAATCGGGGCAAAATGCAATATTTTCTGTTTTATCCCAGCCATCGACGTTTTTCAGTCCATAACGCTGCAGGATTTCTTCTTCCCACAAAGAATAACGAACCTTGTCTCCTGCCACTTCATAAACCAAAACAGGTTTATGATATTTTCGCAGTGAATGATCGTTATCACTGAGTTCAAAGAATTCTTTAATTCTGTTTTTATCTTTTTCTGCTATCATCATAATTAACTCCCCGATCTCCGTTGTTTAATCTAATGAAAACTAAACACCGGATTTTGTTGACCTTTTTAATCACCAAATTTTTCTCGTTCATAAATGTTATATGGTTTGGTTATGTCAAATAAATTTAGAATTATTTTATACAGGATAGGTTTAATACTGTTTTTAACAGGCTTTATAAATTCTTTGTTCGGGTTTGCTCCCGCCCAAAAAGATTTTTCCAATAAATATCAATACGATCTTTACCGAAGCTGGCTGCAAAAGGGTGATTTCTTTACCCAGAAGCCTGCAACTTTTTCCAAAGAAAAAATAACAAAACATTTTGGTGAAAATGATGAAATTACGGTTAATTATTATTTGGAAGATGGCAAAATCTTCGATCAGCAGGAATCTCTTTCTTATCTTTTTTCATCATCTCAATCTAACAGATTATTACCGATCGTTCAATATTTTCAATCGTTTATCTACAGGCTGAATGCAGCTGATAAAAGGTTTTATTACGATTTTCTAAGTTTAGGGCAATTTAAACTTATTTACAAACAAAAAACTGGTGAAGTAGCCGAAAACCAGCTTTGGAATGATTATCAAAATGAGCGTATCGATCTTTCTCCTTTGGAAATCCTGGTGGATGAAGAAAAAATTGTAGTGAACGCAAAAATCACTAAAATTCATTATCTGTCATTGATTTTTCCAATTGACTTTGATCTGCAAAAAGCTCGGAAACAGATCGAGCAAATGGAAGAAAAAAAATCCTTTTATCTGGAACAGAAAACAGAGCTTATGATGCGTGATGATATGCTCTTTGCTGATTATGATTTTTCACATCAAAAAAGCAAAGATAAAAAAATATTTGAACAATTATCAACACCACAAATTGCTGCGATTCAGGATTCTAAAAAGGATGAAACAAATAAAAGTAAAACAAATCTTGAATTAGATGATGAGGAATTACCGGATCAACTTACTTTTGATCATAAAGAAAAAGAATCATCTAAAGATAGCAGGAACAAAATCCTGATAGATGCTGATACCACTTTCACAAAGCAGCAAACTCCAGAAATTTCTATTAAGCCGAAACAGGAATTTTATTCCGGCATGCCGATAAATGAATACTTGAGAAATAATCTTTATTCCGAAATTTCCAGAGAGCTTTTACACAATAAAATTTCTGATCCAATTTTGTTTCTTACTAAAGAATTCAAGGGTTACGGAGTTTTTGCCAAAGGAGATACAATATTTATAGAAGGAAAAGATCTGAAAGAAGATTTTCATGCAGATCTGAAACTGCAGGTTATTCGTGATGCTGATGGTTTGGAGTTCATTCCACTTTCCGATTATATTTTGCAGGATAAAATTCTGAAGCTTTCCCAGAATGAAGAAATTAATCTTTCTAACTTGAGTCAGGCAGAAGCTGAAATTGTAGCTTCCAGACTTCCACAACTTATTTATGAACATCGCAGCCTGGGAACGAAACTTTTGAATTTTCTTCTCATTCATGATGATATTCCCAGTACTTTGATTATTCAGAATTCCAAGCGCACTATCTATGAAAAAGAATCATATGCCGATCTTTTACTTTTGCTGAATCGCTATTGGAATGCCTGCAATGTTTATTTTAAAATTGATGATGTTAAAAAAATAAATGGTTCAGTGGAGATGATGGCATATTTGATTGCAAATAATTCTGCTACCGGAAATAACGATATTGCAGAGATCAGATTTTTGCTGGATGATGATTATACGATAGATATGATAATGATGATCTTACATCCAAATGCGCAAATTTAGAGGTAGATATGAAAATTTTTGAATCACACGCACATCTCGATTTCGAACATTTCGACAAAGACAGAAATGAGATTATCAAAAAATGCAAGAAAGAAGGAATTGAGTTTATAATCAATGTTGGAGTTGATAAAAAATCGATTTTGAACAGTACAGATTTGGCAGAAAAATACGATATGATATTTGCTTCGGCTGGATTTCATCCACACGATGCCAAAACTTATGATAGAGAATTCCTGTTGCAAAAAGCAAAGCACAACAAAGTGGTGGCGATCGGAGAAATCGGCTTGGATTATTATCGCAATTTATCTCCCAAAGATATCCAGAGAGAAGTTTTTGCCGATCAGATACAGCTGGCAATAAAGATGGATCTTCCTATCATCGTTCACGATCGAGATGCTCATGATGAATGTTTGGAAATTCTTTCAAAATACAATCCGCCAAAAGTTGTTTTTCATTGTTTCTCGGGTGATGCAGCTTTCGCAGATAGAATTTTGCAGAAAGGTTGGAATATTTCTTTTACAGGAACTATAACCTACAAAAACAGCAGACAGGATGATGTAGTTCGCCTGGTTCCTCTTGATCGTTTTTTCATTGAAACAGATTCTCCTTATCTGACTCCTGTGCCAAATCGAGGAAAAAGAAATTCTCCTTTGAACTTAAGATATGTAATTGAAAAGATTTCAGAAATCAGGGGTTTACCACCCAAAAAAATAACTGAATACAGCTTTGAAAATGCTTATCGTTTTTTCGAATTAGATAACATAAAATAATAATTTATAAAAGACTTATTAAAAAATATCTTGTAAAAAAAAAGCTGCTTAATAAGTTTGCGCCAAAATCATAAATGGAGGATATTATGGCAGTAGATATTAATAAAGAAACATGCATTGGTTGCGGAGCTTGCGTAGATACATGTCCGGTAGAAGCTTTGTCTATGGAAGATGATAAAGCAGTTTGCGATGCTGAAAAATGTGTTGATTGCGGTGCTTGCATTGATGCTTGTCCGGTAGAAGCAATTTCGTTATAAAAAAGCAACTTATTTTTTTAAGAGCCTGTTCTATAACGGGCTCTTCTTGTATATTAGTCCGAATCTTTTATTGACAGAATTTTATTTGCGATAATTTTTCCACCATATTTTTATATTTTTTCATTTTTTTCATTTTTTATTTTTATCATGAAGCTTAAATTGGAGTGGAATATCTGAATGAATATTCGGAAGGAAAGAATGAAAAAAAATAATCTGGTGATCGATGCAGGCAACACAAATGTGGTTTTTGCTGTATATCATAAAGACATTATAATTCAACAAATTAGAGTTGAAACCAAAAAGCAGGACTGCCATAAATATTATTATGATATTATTAGTAATATATTCAAAAAATATCCTTCCGAAATCTGCTGCTGTGCAATGTCTTCTGTTGTACCGCAAATCACAGATATCATTGTTTCAATTATTTTCAAAATTGCTTCTATAAAGACTTCAATTATAGATTTTAGTTCTGATTTAGGCATAACATTCGATATGCCGGACAGCAGTCATCTTGGTTCAGACCTGGTTGTGAATGCCTATGCTGCTGTAGAAAAATACAATAAAAATTGCATAATTTGTGATCTGGGAACTGCCACTACCATTCAACTTGTAAGTAAAGAAGGATGTTTCTTTGGTGCAGCTATTTTACCGGGAATTCGTACTTCGAGTGAAAGTTTATTCGAAAAAGCTGCCAAACTGAAAACTATCGATTTGGAAACTCCAAAAAATTTATTGGGCAAAACTACGAGAGATGCGCTTCTTTCCGGAATTATAAATGGTCATCTTTTTCTATTGGAAGGCTTTATCAGAAACATAAAAAATGAACATAAAAATTTAGATGAGATAATCACGATAGCAACTGGTGGCTTGGCACAAATGGTTTGCAGAAAATCGGATTCAATTGATATAATTGACAAAAATCTGCTTCTGAATGGTTTGAACTCCATTTGTAATAAAATGAGATAATATGTATAAAAAAATAGTTGTAGCAGTTGTTTTTATATCGATATTTGCTTTTGCTTCGGCAGCTGAAGTGTTCAATCTGCATTACACACTTCCTGGTTTTTATCGACTGCACAACAATAAGATCGATTATCTTAAATTGCATAAAGCATTCAGCATTACTAAATATCCTCGTCATAAATTGGTAGATGATCCAATAAAAACTGAAACAGAAATCGACTATGAAAATGATCGTGTAATATTAACCCCAAAATCTAACGGAATAATATTGGATAAACCAAGATATTTAACTATAGAAAGCTACTTCCAAAATAATTTTAAGGCAGTTTTTCATAAACTTATGCGAGAAAAGATCGAAGGCATGTTCGAGAATACGGAACGCAGTAACGAAGCCGGTTTGATTCCCGAAATTGTGATCGAGCTGCCCAAGATTGCTCTTCCCAGATCTGTTCGCCGTTTCATGGGAAACAAAGCCGGACGTCTTAGTTTGGATGGAAGTCAGCGGCTCACTTTTAGCGGTAACAGCACCAAGCGGGATGAAAAAAGCGGCGAGAACGATAGAAATGAAGATTTTGATGTGATACTGCAGCAGGATCTCAATCTTCATTTACGTGGCACGATCGGAGAAAAAATCCATGTGGATGTGAATCATCAATCTACTTCGCAGGATGATGCAATTCCTACTCCAACCGAAGTTAACGTAAGCTATGATGGAGACGAAGACGAGATCGTTCAATCAATCGAAGGTGGGAATATTTCGCTGGCTCTCAGCGGTTCACAATTTATCAGCTACAGCGTTTCTTCCGAAGGTCTGTTCGGAATCAAATCCAATCTAAAAGCCGGTAATCTGGAAATCACTACGATCATGGGAAAAGATGAAGCTAAAAAAAATACCCAGAAGTGGCGTGGTGATGCGCAAGCTGATTCGGTGGTGATTCAGAGTAAAAATTATATAAACAGAGAAATGTTTTTCATCGATCATCCCGGCGATATTTATGCTCTGACAAATGACAGCGATCTCGAAGGCTATAATAATAATAAAATTCAACTCGATCCTGCTACTGGAAAATGGCTTATCACTGCAGCAGGTTTTGGGCTGCTTCCCAGCGAAACGGATGAAATTCACCTTTACATAGATGACCACAATGCCAACAACAATCAAACAACTATCCAGGGAAAAGAGATCGGTAATGATGAAATAACTTATAACTTTAATATTTTGAGCGAAGGTACGGAATTCACAATCGATGAAGATTCTGGAATTATCAGAATTTATCCCGAAAATATCGATTTCATATATTCGATCCAGAAAGGATACACGATCGGTGTTACATATACCAGGAATGATGGAGTAGTTATTGGAAATGATTCAAATACTCCGGTAGAAGTTAAAATTTTGCATCGCATGAACCAGGATCCTACAGATGAAGAGTGGGATTTCTTGGTCAGGAATATCTACAGTCTTGGATTGCAGAATGTTCAGAACGAAGGTTTTGACCTGAAAGTTTATACCGAAAATACCGATGGAACAGCCAATTACAATGCTGTGGACAGCCTGGATTTAGCAAATATGAATTTAAATGAATATCTCTCATTAGACACAAACACAGATGGCGTTGTGAATGGAGAAGATGCAACTGTAAATCTGGAATCAGGAATGGTTGTGTTTCCATTCCTTAAACCTTTCCTGGCTTTGGGCGACAGTATAATTTATTACGAAGATCAAGCTCAAGTAGGCTATGATGAGTTTATAAATTACATCTCTGTAAAAGGTGAGATCGGAAAGGAAAACATCAATCTGGGAGTGATGAATCTTTTGCCGGGAAGTGTTGAGATCAAGTTAAATGGAAGTAGATTAACTGAAAATGTCGATTTTATTGTCGATTATGATTTCGGTAATATAACCATGTTGAATGATCAGGCAAAAGCTCCCGATGCCGAATTAGATATCAGTTATCAATACAGACCGCTTTTTGATGTGGATAATAAAACGATCCTGGGTTTACGAGCAGATATGAGATTCAATGAGAATTTTAAGTTGGGTGGAACTTTCATTTACCAATCGGAAACTGTGAAAGAAGATAAGCCCAAAATTTATAATGAAAACCGCAGTATCATCTTATCCGATATCGATGGAGAATTAGATTTTGAACTTCCATTCATTACCCGGGCAATAGACTTTATTCCTCTCATCAAAACAGATGAAGAGTCATCTTTCAATCTTTCTGGTGAAGTAGCGATGAGCATTCCCAGAATTTACGGAAGCAAAGAACAGCACGACAGAAAAGAAGCTTACATCGATGATATGGAAGCAATTCTGGATTCCTATCCTCTGGGCGTGCAAAGACCAAGTTGGGTTTTTGCCAGTGTTCCCACCGATAAACTTACCGGAAATACAATTTCCATGGGGAAGGCACATCTCAATTATTACAATCCTCAGAATATTCATGCAGAAGAAATTTATGATCCCCAAACTCTATCGGAAGAAGAAGAACGAGATGAAGTTCCTGTGCTTGCCTGCAAGATAAAACCATCAGGTTTAGGAATGCCGGGAGTGAATAACAAATATTGGGCTGGATTGATGAAATATGTGGGAAATGAAATGGATTTTTCTGAAAAGAAATACATTGAATTCCTGGTAAAAGTGGACACACTTAATGCTAATCTTTCCTATCAAAAACCTGTAGTAATGCACATTGACCTTGGGGTGGTAAGTGAGGATTTTTACAAACCCGGTGAAAGCAGCGCTCCCGATAAAGAAGATGGAATCGTTACTCCCGATGGAATTATGGATTATGGTGAAGATGTAGGTTTGGATAGAATTGCCAGAAACCAGCCAGGCGATGATCCCAATGATGATTTTGATAATAATAAAATAATTCTATTTGGTGAAGAAGAATATCCTAATATTAACGGAACAGAAGGTAATGATCTCCTGGATAGTGAAGACTTGAACAATGACGGACTGCTGGGAACAACAGAATATTATTTCGAGTATTCGGCTGTTATCAATGAAGGTTTAGGTTTTGACGGCGGCGAATTCATGGAAAGTGAATACAACGGCTGGAGATTATATCGAATTCCACTGGCTAATGCTGAAAATTATGATATTGTCTCAAACACTGTTGGCAAAGTTCCTAACCTTAAAAAGATCAGTTATGCCCGTGTCTGGTTTGAGGTGGAAGACAGTACCAGGGTTAAATTGGTTACTCTCGATCTGGTTGGAAACAAATGGCAGGAACATCTCATTCGCGATGAAAACGATTACATTGTGGATGATGAGGAAGAAACAATGCTGGTTGGTATCATCGATAATCAAAAAGATCAGCATTATCAGCCTGCTCCTTATACTGTTATAAAAAAAGACGGCGAGGATACACTGGAACAATCTCTTACCATCGATTATAATAATCTGGGTGAGGGGCACTACGGACTGGCAACGCAAACTTTCAGGGAAAAGATAAATCTGATAACTTACAGCAAAATCCGTATGTGGGCTTATTCCGAGAATCTAAGTGAGCTTACGCGCGATGAAACGATCGATACCCTGATCGTACGGATCGGACCCGACACATTGAATTATTATCAAATTAAATATCCTTTGCAAACAGTAGATTATCTGCCGGTGATGGAACGCGATAACTGGGAAGCTATCGAACTCGATTTTTCTGATCTTACTCAGCTTAAAAATCTGGATGAAAATAAAGCCAGAATGGAATTTGAAGGTATGGTATTGAGCTTGGTGGGAAAGCCGACGTTGACCAACACGAAAGCAATTTCGGTAGGATTACAGGCTTCAGAACTTTATACGGGAAGGCTCTATATAGATGATATCCGTGTAGCTGATCCGTATGAAGATATCGGTTTTGCAGCTAGAACAACTTTAAATACTAAATTTGCTGATTTTTCCGATCTTAACGTAAATCTTACCTGGAAATCCGAGAACTTCCAATCCAATGCCAATAGATCAAAAAATCCCACTTATCTACGTTCGCTGGATCTTTCTCTAACCAATAAATATTACCTGCAGAAATTCTTTCCAGCTGAGTGGGGCTTGAACATACCGGTTACTCTTTTCCGCAGCCAATCATTGGGAATTCCCAGATTTAAAGCCAATTCCGATATATTAAGAAGTGACCTTCCCAAAGATGAAAGAGAAAGAGAAAAAAATACTTCACTCACCAAAAAGATCAGCACTTCTTTTAGCCAGAGCAAAACTCCCAGCAACAAAATTTTGGCATACACAGTAAAAAACACTTCTCTTTCCGGTTATGTGCAAGAGAAAAAGATAAAATCATCTACTTCTGCCGATACAACAATAACAATTAATTTGAAACATACTTATAAACTTGATTTCCAGAAAGAAGATGTGGGATTAAAGCTGTTCGGAAATTATTATTTCTATTTCTTCCCTTATCAAATTCAAAATGATATTACATTTGATGATAAACAACCAAAACGCTGGTATTGGGAAACTTATGTGGATTCAGTGGAAAACTACTGGGCGAAGCAAAGTAACACTGTAAGAACCAAAACCATAACTACCAATTCCACTGTAAAATATGATCTTTTTAGCGATATTACTTCTTCCTACGATCTTACAACAACTCGCAATCTACTTCGTAGAAACGAAATTTACGATATAAATATTGGATCGGAAAAAAAACGTACACAAAATATAAACTTGGATTATAAACCTGCTTATCTCGATAAAATTTTCATGTTCAGCGTTGGTGGTGATGTTCGATATGATGAAGATCATGTTCGATCTGGCCTGGTTGATACACTATATTATAAAGGAAATGTTACGCGGAATATAAATAGTTCTTTTACACTCAAGAATCGTGATATGCTGCAAGGTTTATCGCAGTGGGTGAATACAGCTTTTGCTCCTGATTCAGTGGCACAAAAACAAATCGATGAAGAAGAAACTGAAGAGCTTTCCAACCTGGAACAAAAAGAAAGTGAAGAATTAGAAAATCAGGAAATTAAACAAACTGAAGAAGAACTGGCACAAAATGAACTCGATTATGGCAGGGATGGCAGACAGCCGATAAGCCTGAATAACGGTAACAAAGACGATGAATATGAAGAAAAAAGCCGTTCTGGAGAAACGGGTCGCGATGGAGAAGATAAAGAAAAAGATGATCAGGAAGAAACTGAAACGACCAGTTCTACCAAAACAAATCTATTTGCCAGGATTGTGGGATATATCGCTCGACTTGATAACATAAAATTAACTTATACAAATCAATATAAAACAGGCTTTGAAGACAGAGCAGAGAGACCGGAATTTCTCTATCAGCTCGGTTTGCCGCATATTCTGGATGAAGAAGGTGATGATAAAGAGATCAACATGAAGAACAATAATGATAAATTTACTGCATCAACCAACTTCCCGATCCTTAATTTTTTAACTACTGCCTGGAGTTTTTCAAAAGAATATAAGAGAACTTACAGCAACAACAGCAGTATAACGATAACTACTGTTTTTCCAAATGTGAGTGTTACACTTACAGAACTTGAACGACTTTTGAAAGCAGAGAATTTCCTTACCAGCTCCAGAATATCATCCAGTTATCTTTATTCTCTTAGCCAAACAGGAGATATTGGATTTAAAAAACCTGATACAGAACAAATTCGCTTCAGCATGACGCCGCTAATCTCCTGGATCGGAAACTGGAAAGGTAATCTTTCTACGAATGTGAGTTTGAATTATTCCAGAACAAATAATATTCGTTATTTCAATCAATACGAAACAGAGAACAGATCTACAACCAAATCTGCTACAGGTTCAGTTTCCTGGACTTTTGCTGCTGCCAAAGGTCTTAAAATTCTATTTTTCAAACGCACAAAACTTACAAACGAATTCAGTACAAATGTCACATTTTCAGTGGAAGATACAGTTACGGAAACGAAAGATTCGGAAGGTAAATGGGAAGACAGTGTAAATAAGCTTGTTTACAATATTGCCCCGGAAGCCTCATATAAATTTAATGCCAGCATCAGTGGCGGATTGACCAGCAGCTACGAAGTTCAAAACGATAGAAAAGCAAAATCAACGATTTCTACTTTCAGACTGGGAATATTTGTAGAAGTAATTTTCTAAAAATTCTCCCCTGTATATGCGTTTTTGCAAAGCAAAAAGTCATTTGAGATCAGACTTTTATATAAGAGTGATGTTCTGTACTTATTTTGAATTAGTGTAAAGCAGAGGGTTAACAAAAGTGAAAAGTAGAATTTCAATGCTAAAAAACCATATTTCATTCCAGATAAAAAAATACTAATAGCATCTTTTTTATTGACACCGTAAAATTCTCAATTAATTTCCGCCAGTAATATGAAGTGAAGAAGTTTGATGAAGTGAGAAGGATTCTTTTTATTTAGAAAGTTTTTAATTAGTGTAATAACATTACTAAAAATAATCTCACTAAAAAAATCAATTATATAAGATTTTTTGCATAAGGAGTTGCGATGGTTAGCAGCGCTCAGAAATTCAGGTTGGGTATTTTCATTGTCGTTATTTCAGTTCTTCTTATCATATTCCTGGTGATGGTTGCCGGCAATAAATTGATGGAAAAACGTGATACGTATTACATCAAATATGAAGACAAAACAGTAAGTGGTTTGCAAATTGGCGGTCCCGTTAAATATCATGGAATTTCCATCGGTCGAATTGAAGATATAAAGATTGATGAAAAGAATGTTTCAAATGTAATCGTGGTTTTAAGCGTGAAAGAGAAAACACCGCTCAAAGCTGATGTAAAAGCTTCGCTCACCCCAATTGGAATTACGGGATTATTGCAGGTAGAGATCTCCGGTGGTACAAATGAAGCTGATCTTTTAAAACCCGGTTCCTACATTCAGCCGGGAGCTTCCACCTTTGAAAATATAACCGGAAAAGCTGAAATAATTGCCGAAAAAATGGAGCTTTTAATTAACAACCTGATCTCGATTACAGACGAAGAAAATCAAATAAAACTACAAAATATCCTGCAGAATGTCGATACGATTATCGATGACAATGTGGAACCGGTTTCCAATGTCATGGCCAATTTGGACGACATCACGGCTGAATTGGCACAGATTTCCGTTTCTTTGAATGAAACTACTGCAAAAATAAATTCTGTTCTACAATCCGGGCAAACGGAAAGAATCCTGGCAAATGCCGACAGCATTATGCTCGATCTGGCCGAAATCGATGTGGTACAATTGGCTGAAGAACTGAATTCTACTATCATACAAATAAATAGAACCGTGGCAAATCTCGATGCTACTCATTTGGAAAGCAGGCAGGATATTCTGGATACAATCGAAAGCTTGAATGAAACAATGGATTATTTAAATGACTTTTCTCGTCAGCTTTCGGAAGATCCTACCATCTTACTTAGAGGTGGGATATTAGGAAATTAAAGGGGAAAATATGAAGAAATTGTTATTATTTTCATTGTTGCTGATTGTAGTTCTTACGGGATGTTTCAGAAGTGAGATCATTACCAAAAATTATTATATTCTGGAATATTACAATCACACCGAAATACCGCAATTGAAGCAGGAAAAACCTTTGGATCTTTCTGTTTATATCATGGATACAAAAGTTTCCAAAACCTATAACCGCAATCAGATGGTAATTCGACATTTCGGTCCCAGAATAACTTATTCCTATTACGATCTCTGGGGCGTTAAGCTATCTAAAATCATTCCCGATCTTCTTCAGCAGAGATTGCAGGCTTACAATGTTTTTAGCCAGACAAATCGGGAAGCGTTTGGAGTTAATCCCGATATGGAAATAATTTCCAACTTGAATAATATTGAACTTTATCAATCGGAAACGGTGCAACAGGCTCGCATAAACATCGATTTTGTTCTCAGAAAAATAGGCGCTGAAGGTAGTATAGTTACTCATAATGCAAATGTGGAAAAACGATTGCTTTCCAATGATGTGGAAGGTTTTGTGCAAGCTGCCAACGAGATTCTGCTTGAAGAAATGGATAAATTCATCAATCAGATAATTGGCAGCTGCACGGACGAAGAATGTCTAGCGCTACCATCAGATCAAACCGAATCTGATAAAACTATTCAACAATTTCCTTTGGAAGAAGAAGAAGAAACACCAAAAGGAAATGGATTGCTTTTCATGCCTGCACTTTCGAACTCCGAAAACGAACCTAATTTCATAGTTAGAGATCAGAATGGAAATCAATTTGAAGGGCAGATGGGTGTTCCATTACCATTATTGGAAGGAATATATTCTTTACATTACGGAAGCGGAAAAGTAGATCAAACAATGACTAAAACAGGTGTGCAAATCATTCCCAGATATAAAACTATCATCGAGCCAGATTGGGGTTGCCTTATAATCGATGTGATTGATGAGCAGAGAAATTATGCCAAAGTTCGCTACGAAATTTTCGAACTGGAAACCGGAGAAAGTTTTGGCGGTGGTTTTCCTGCCGAGGAAGAAATCGGTGAGCAATCTAAAGTTTATGTCTTGGAAAAAGGGCTTTATAAAATCACAATCAATAATCAACCCTTCAACACTTATCGTGATTTTACCACAACCTATGTAGAACCTGGCGAAGCCAAAAGGCTGACAATCGTTGTAGAAACGGACGAAGATGATAATCCGCTTTCCATGGTGGGAGCTGGAGTTCTGGAAGAAAGTTTTTTGGAAGACTCGGGAGAAAGATTAAAATTTTCCAGTGCAATTCATGGAAATGCCAACGTGAACAGCGATAACGAAGATGATGAAGATAAGAGTAATACCACTATTTCTCTGAATGCTCAATTGCAGAATTATCTCATATATGATGATAATGTTTTTCATTATAATATGAAAAATTTAATTGAGATTGGAACACAAAAATTATCAGATCAGGATTTTAGATTGAATTTCGATGAATTTGATATCAAGAACACCGGGATTTATTATTTCCTGAAAAATATCGGTTTATATGCCAGATTTGATGCTAACTCCCATTTCTTCGATAAATTTGAATATTACGATTCCGATTTTGTTTTGCACCTTATCGACAGCGATGGCAATACATCTCAAGATTCAGTAGTCAGCAAAGTGAAGATCAAATCATCCGTATTTCCCCTGGTGCTAAAAGAAGGTTTTGGTATCAATTACAGGATTTTGAATCGCTCCAAAGCCAATCTTAGTTTGCGGGCCGGTTTTGGAATGAGACAGGATATAAACAACAATTACTATCAGGAAATCAATGCTTACGAGATAAACGGCATAACTCATCGTGAATTCAAGGAAACAAAATCGGAATCCAAAACTGGTATGGAAGTTTCTCTGGTAGGAAACTTTACTTTGCCCTGGGATTTAACGTACAATATCAATGCAGATTTCCTGTTTCCGTTTGGAGAAGAACAAGATTATACCATGGAATGGGAAAACGTCTTCAACATGAAATTATTCAGGTATATTTCGCTTGATTATAAACTAAAACTGATTCATAAAATACCGGAAGCTGCCAGCGATTATATTGCCCTGAATCACTCTTTATTCCTGCGTGTAACCTATTTCCTACGCTAAAAAATGGAATTAAAACAGAATACACTTTTTCTACAGGGCAGTCTGGATAAATTTACTGTTCCTGATTTGACCGGGAAATTAACGTCTCTTAAAAATGTCAGGATCTTGAAAATCGATTTGAGCGAGGTTACAAATATCGATAGTGCTGGAGTTGCTTTTCTGGATAGTATTATAGAGAGATTTCCCAAGGAAAAACCTGTACTGATAAATTATGATGGAAATCTGAAAAAATCTATCGATACATTTTCTTCTATCAATATTCCGGAAACAGCCATCCAGAAAAAAATGAACCTTTTTGAAAACATCGGTGATCTGATTTTTGGTTTTCTGGAGACTTCTAAACAGGCTTTATATCTCATCGCCGATGTTTTTTACTGGTCTTTTGTGGGAATCTTCAATAAAAAGGGACAGCGCAAAGGCTCGGTAATTCAGCAAGGTGTTTTGATCGGTGTAAATGCGCTGGGAATTTTGGGATTGCTTTCCTTTATTTTAGGTCTTATTCTGGCCTTACAATCGGCTACGCAGCTACGCCAATTTGGCGCAAATATTTTTGTGGCAGATTTGATGGCGATCTCTATGGTTACCGAAATGGGCCCGATGCTCACAGCGATTATTCTGGCTGGCAGAAGCGGCTCTGCCATTGCTTCCGAGATTGCCACAATGGTTGTGACAGAAGAAGTAGATGCACTTAAAATGATGGCGATCAATCCGATCCGCTACGTCGTGGTTCCCAAATTTCACGCTATTTCCATCTGCATTCCGCTTCTGGTTACCGCTTCCACGCTTATTGGAATTTTCGGTGGACTCCTCATTGCCATCACATATTTAGATTTGAGTGCGGTTGTTTTCTTCAATCGTGTGTTTGAGGTACTCACGTTAAAAGATGTCCTGGTCGGTCTTGGCAAAAGTTATTTCTTTGCCTGGGTCATTGTTATTATCGGCAGCT
>JAIPJH010000070.1 GCA_021734245.1 Candidatus Cloacimonadota bacterium
GCTAATGGCTCGATATTGCCACCGGTAACTTGCGCCTGATAATCTCTCCATACAACTGCACTGAGAGCATGCATGGAAGTGTGAGTGCGCATCATTTTGTAACGTCGTTCCCAATCGATTTTGCCTGTGATCTCAGTTCCAACTTCCGGTAATTCTCCTTCGATAAAATGACGAATTCTGCTGTCGATCTTTTTCACTTTTGTCACTCTGGAAACTTTTCCGGCAAATTCAATTTCTCCAGTATCGCAGGGCTGTCCGCCACCGGTGGGATAAAACGCTGTACGATCCAGCACGATCGTTTTTGCATCATCATTAACTTCCAATACTTTAGCCTTAAATTCTTCTAAATAACTATCTTCCAAATATAACAAATCTGTCATTTTGATTCTCCCAAAAATCTTTTGATGTTACAATTGCAGTAAGTATTGCAGATTGTCAACGCAGATGTTACAGGTTACTTATTTCAATAGTTGCGTTTTTCCTGACCTGTGGAATTCCGCCGGATTATCCCACAGCGATATAAAAATGTTGATATCAGTTGATTATTTCTCAATAGCCCCGTCATTTATGGTGGGGTTGATAAGTTTTCCCAAGATCAAAAGCTGCTTTTTGCTGATCAGGAAAAAGCAGCAATAAGTTTGAAGATAATATCTCTTGCACCTTGCCATGAAAGGCAAGGCTATTCATGGTGTTTTCTCAGACAAATTGAACAACCTCAGCATGTGGCATGTGACAAGGTTATGAGACAAGTAGAGATAGGAACAAAATCACCGCTCCCACCTGAATGTACCAATCCCACCATTGCAACTTCTGCTGGTAAAGATAAGTGCGGGTCGGGTAAAGGCGAAAAGCACGTAATTCCAAGGAAATAGCGCGATACCGTACTTCCGAAATGGCTCGTGCCACTACTGGAAAGATGAGCGAAATAAAAGCTTTACTGCGCGTGATCAGCGGCAGTCTGCTCAGTTCGATTCCCCGCAGATGCAGAGCTTCTTTGCTGCGCTGGAACTGGCGATGGAAAATCGGGATAAAGTGAATTACGGTTGCCACCAGAAAAGAGATCTCGTAAGGAAATTTCCAGGCCCGAAACGCCAGCAGGTAATCGTAATAAGGAATATCGAAGAGCAGCCCGGCAATGATGATGATGAGCATAAAACGCAGGCTGGCAGCTGCTCCGTAAGCTAAACCACCGGAAGTTATTTGAATGAACTGCCACTGCCAGAGGGTTTCACCTTCGTGACGGAACAAAACCTGAAAAACCATGAGCGTGACGACCAGACGCAGAATCAGTTTGAGTCGGTGCCAGATGCGCTGAAAGCGTTTGCGGGAAGGATTTATACTCAGAAGCAGAACCAGCGAAATAGCGATCAGCACAGCTTGCACTTCCGCTGTGTTGTAGATCACAGAAAGCGATGTGATCGCCATCACGATGATGAGGGTTGTGCGCAGGTTCAATTTGATTTTCATTCAATAATTCCTGATTTCATATTTTTCCTCGTTCCTAAACTCCAGTTTGGGAACGCAAGATTTTCGCAGCTCTTGCTGCCGCATATAAAATCTTCTCATATTCTCCAAGTATCACATCTCATCTCTAAAATCGCAAACAGGATGTTTGCGTTACATTCCCACTTCCAAATTAAACACAAAATTTACTCCCGGTCCCGGATAACCGAATTTTTCCAGATAGTTTTTATCCAGGATATTTTCCATTCCAACAGAGAATTTGTAATCTTTCCAATTTTTGTGAAAATAGATCGAATGAAGCCAGTATGAATCCAAGGTAACGATCTGACCGGCATCATTATCAGCATAACGTATGTCTTTCCAATCTGCTTTATATCGCAGTTTGATTTGCCATGGCAATTCTTTAGTTTCAGTTATGTTGACTGTGTTTTGTGGAACTTCCAGAAGACTTAAGTTGCTGTCATCCAGATATTTTATATAAGCATAATCGATCTTATGTTCCCAAAGCCAGTCAAAGTTCAACGTAAATTCAGTTCCGTAATTTTGAACTTTATAAAGATTCTGGTAAATATCACCAACTTTATCGATCAGATTTGTGATGTCATTATAGAAAAAACTGCTGGAAAAAGAGCCGTTGATTCCACTTAAAATTATCGGAATCTGCGAAGTAAGTTCATATTTCCGGGCACGTTGTTCTTCCAAATCCAAATTGCCGCTGCTGGAACTGAACAGCTCGTGCAGATTGGGATAGCGAGTATTGGAAGAAAAAGCCAGCGAAAGTTTACAAAGATCTTCCCAGTAAATTCCAAAAGCCGGCTCCGGATTGGCCTGCCAGCTTCCTATGCCTTTGGGTCGGAAGTAGGAAATGCCCGAACCTCCGGAAAATGTGAAATTTTTCCAGTTGTATTCCATTTGTGCAAATCCGTTGTGTTTCTGTTGATTATTGCTGGTCCAATCGGGGTAATTTCCATTATCCTTGCGATTGTAAACTTCTTTCTCGAAGCGATAACCAAATAAAGCTCGCGCACTAGCAGAAATTTCCCAGTTGTTTTTCTGATTTACCCCGAAGATCCAGCTTTCCAGGTAGGAAGGCCACTGTGGATATATTTCTCCTGTAGCAGCATTGTACTCCACATAAGTGTCGTCGTACTGATCGTAATAAATATTTACATCCGATTTTAAGTAGGGTGAGATTTGGAATGAACCAATTCCCGAAAGCTGCATCCGATGCCACTTGGTAAAATCTCGCAACCTGTTTTCGTAGATGCTGCTGGGAATTTCCTTTTTGTCCATGAAAGTATAGCCGACTTGAATTCCAATGGAATGAAAATCGAAAAGAGTAAAATTTATTTTGCTTTGAAAATCGTATTGATTGCGAGCTGTGTAATTGCGAACTGCACCATTTTCGTAAGGAGTGGCTTGGAAGTTATCTGACATCATAAAACCATCGGTGTGAAAGCGGGAAGCATAAATCCAGTAATCCCATTCTCCCACATCATGTGATGAGGATAAATATATTTTGTTCGTGTTGTTGCGTTTAGATTGCAATCCGGCTTTCAGCCATTTCTCGCTGTTTGCTCCACGCGTGATGATGTTTACAACTCCACCCATCGTATCGCTGCCGTAAAGCGATGAAACAGGACCTTTAAGTACTTGAACTTCTTTAATTTCCGACACAGGAATTGTACTGAGATCAACGTTGCCAAAATAACCACCTCCCAGCGGTCTGCCATCCAGCATAAATTTGATCTGATCATTCTTAAAGCCGCGAATTCTCAGATCGGTTCCGGCTTTTCCTCCGGTTGAAGCGTCCAAGCCAGAAACGTCACCGATTGCTTCTGCCATGTTCATTTCGGTCGTAGTTTGTCTGGGATCGAACGATTTAACTTCAATCGAACCAATTGTTTCCTGTGGTTTTTCTGCGACTACGCGAATACCTTCCAATTGATAATGACGAAGTGCGTCTTGTTTGTTAGTTTCCTTTTCTGCAGCGGTAAGGAAGGAAGTAAGAAGGAAGAAAACTAACAATATCACCTTCCGAGCTTGTGTCATCCTGAGCTCTGTCGAAGGACGAGGAACGATTACTTTAGAATTTATCATTTTATTTCCTTAATAAATTCATCTTCAATTTTAAGAATGTGATCTGCAAAATCATTTAACTGATCCGTTTTGTGGGAAATGATGAGTGCTCCAAAACCTGATTTTTTTCTTTCTATCAAAATTTGTATCATTTTATCTACGATCTGCTGATGCAGTCCGGAAAACGGCTCATCCAGAATCCAGAATTTTTCTTTATTCAATAATAACGCAGCCAATCCGCTGCGTTTTATCTGTCCGCTGCTCTGTTCCCAGAAGGGTGTTTCCAGCAATTCAGAGATGTCTAATTCAGCTAAAACTTTTTTTCTTTTCTTTTGATCTTCATCAGTTAATCTTCTGGTAAATTTACTCTGCCAGATGCTGAGATCTTCATCGGGCGTGGCTGCTACGATGTTGCCTTGCGGTTCCTGTTTGTGATAGATCATAAAGTCTGAGATTTTCTGAATGGACAGCTTTTTCAAATCCAACTTCTTCCCCTGAGAAGGGGAAATGTCCGGGTTTTCCGGACAAAGGGGCTTTTCGTTTATTTCACTTCTTCGAATCTCAATAGTTCCTTCATAATCTTTGATCAGTCCTGACAGAATTCTACAGAAAGTTGTTTTACCGCTGCCGTTTTCTCCGGTGAGAACTGTAATTTCATCAAAAGGAATCTCCAAATTCAGGTTGGAAAATAGCGGCTGTTTATAGCTGAAGGAGAGGTTGGATACCTTGAATTGATTTTTCTGTCCTCCTTCGGAAGGGGGAACTAAATTTATCCCGTGGAATCCTATGGATATTCCACTGGGAGTGGATTCATAACGATCAATTTGTGAACCATTGTTTTGAGAAATATCTATACTATTCATTTTAACTACAAAACCCCACTATCCCGATCTTTCGATACAATTCGGCAAGAGTCGAATCACTCGTGATGACTTCAGGATTTTCTCCACTTGCGAAGAGAAACTTTTTCAAAAATTTATAAGAATCGATCATAAATCGAAAATCCTCATTACATCGTTCAACCATTCGGAAGGTTCTTCGACCATTACGAAGGTTTCAGCTCAATTATCCGATCTGCATTTTCCATGATCTGCGAATGATGATCTGCCAGGATGATGATCTTTTCCTTCTTAGAAAGTTCTTTGATTATATTGATTACCTTTTCAAGATGCTTTTCTGAAAGTCCGGCACTGATTTCATCCAACAGAAAAATGGAAGGAGAGAGAGTGAGAATTGAAGCAAAGGTTACCAGTTTTTTCTGCCCAAAAGAAAGAGTATTCGTATCTTCATTTTTCAAATGTGGAATTCCTAGTTTACACAAAGTTTCAGTTATACGTTGATGAATATCGTTGGCTGAGATCTTCATGTTTTCCGGACCGAAAGCCAGTTCCTGTTCCACGGTTGGAAAAAAAAGCTGATTATCCGGTTCCTGCAGTAAAAGGCTGATGTGAGGTGCTGTTTCCGGCATGGTCAACTTATCAATATCTTGATTATTCCACAAAACCTGACCGCTGAAATTTCCTTTGATCATTTTGGGAATAACGCCGCAAATTATATTGAGCAGCGTTGTCTTGCCGCTGCCGCTGTCTCCTTTGATGGCAATAATTTCGCCTGGTCTGGCAAGAAATGTAAAATCTTCAATAATCGGTTTTTCAGCATGTTGATAACGAAATGAGATATTGTTTAATTGTAGCATTTCAATTCAGCTCGATCGATTTTATGTATTTCATCCAGCGCTGTCTAAATTCATCAGTTGGAATGATCAACCGGAAACTACGTTCATCAATATCATCCATTTCTATGATGTAAGCATTGGAAATATCTTCCCTGTTCAGTATTAAATTTCCACCATCTGAGGAGTGCAGTTTAAGTTTATTATAATCGTAATTTTCCAAAATCTCAGAAAGCAGAATTCCTGTAAATTCATCACCGCGATTTGTGGTGAAATTGTGTTTCTGGAGTTTATCGATTTGGGGAAAAGAGATAATTAATTCTTGATCATTTTGCATGATAACGATGCCATCTTCCAGATTCTCATCACGATTCCAGATAAGTAGAAGAGCAGCTAATAGAACGATAAGTATTGCAAGAATTAAAAGATTATTTTTCATATGATTAAAACCCCTTTCCGGCTAAAGCCGTATCTCCCCTTGTCAGGGGAGAATTTCTTCGATTTAGAACTGTGGATAAGCTATTCTTTTCTTTCATTTTTCTTTCACATTCTCTCACACTTCCCCCTGTCAAGGAGGACCGTGGGGTTGATGTATTCATCACTGCGATTTGTGGTGAAATTATGTTTCTGAAGTTTATCGATTTGGGGAAATGTGATAATTACTTCTTGTTCATTTTGCATGATAACGATGCCATCTTCCAGATTCTCATCATGATTCCGGATAAGTAGAAGAGCAACTAATAGAACGATAAGTATTGCAAGAATTAATAGATTATTTTTCATATGATTAAAACCCATTTCCGGCTAAAGCCGTATCTCCCCTTGTCAGGGGAGAATTTCTTCGATTTAGAATTGTGGATAAGCTATTCTTTTCTTTCATTTTTCTTTCACATTCTCTCACACTTCCCCCTGCCAAGGGGGACCGAGGGGGTTGATGTATTCATCAATCCTTCGACTCCGCTCAGGATGACTCAATATTTTTCTCTTTCAATCTATATTTCCGCACGAAATGATCATTTTTAGAGTTTTGCCCAAAAAATTCAAAATCTTCCAATCGAGAAGAAAAGGGAGTTTTGTTATCAATAACAGGATATTCAGAATAATAGATGCAGATCTCAACGATATTTTTCAGATTGCAAACTGGTGGTAAGGTCTTTGATGTAGAATTAAACTTTCCTTTCTCTTTCGCTATTTTTATTTCCGAAAATGATCTTTCAGAAATAAAAAACGCAGTTCCATCTGCTGCGATCACAAGAGCATATTCAGCCGGAATTTCTTTTTGCTGTAGAATTTCAGAAAGATTTCCTGTTTGGCGCAGAACTTGACGACCAGCAATATTTCCTGTTATCAGGATGCCTGATCCCGAACATCCTGAAAGCAATATAATAACTATAAGCAAAACTGCTATTCTTGCCATGTAACCTTCTTTATAATCTGCCACTTAGGATCATCAAAATTGATCTTAATACCAATCTGATTTCCATCCTGATCTATCAGTATTTTTGGTGTTTCCTTCCAACCAGCCAGTTTTGCCAGATCGTGCCAGTTGAAAAATTGATCTCTGAAAAAAATAACTCGATCAAACATCTGGATGTAAGCCAGATTTTTAATCCACATTCCACCCGGCATGTCTGGACTCTGCAGATTGTATTTTCCAGCATCGAAGATTAAAACAGCGTTTTTTAAATATTTATCAAAATCCAATTTGTGGGAAACGCCATCTGAACTGATCAGGAGAAATTCACCTCTCAGCATCGGAAAAACATCATCTACAAAATCGATAAAGAAGTAACCTGACATATCCTTAAATGGTGTCGGGTCAGCTATGAGTTCCATTTCTTTTAGAATCGACTCAGCAGTAAAAATGGTGTATGGAAGAGGCATTTCATTTAGTTGCTCCGTTGTTATTTCAGCAATTCCCTGAATCCAGAACATGTCACGGATTTGTGGAACTATAAGGCGGATTTTATCCTCGTTTAGCGGTTTTCCATTTTTCTTTAGAGCGATTATCGGTTTGTAATCTTCTATTTCTGTTTTTGTTAACCGCACTTGATAATTATCTTCCGAAGTAAAACGCAATTGATCGTAATCTGTGATCTGAAATTCCTGTAGAATATTCAGTAAAGCAACTCCTGTCCATTTTTCAACTTTTACCTTTCCGTTCTTTTCGCGGTGAGTTTCCATCTTTTTTTGCTGAAATGTTTTCAGTTGTTCTAAACTGATTTCATGTGATTTTTTACCATCAATTAAAGTGATGGAGGAGAGTGAAAAGGTTATCAGTAATAAAAAAAATATAATTTTAAACTTCATAAGTTGTTCCTAATTTGTATTCGAGATTTAATAAAATTTGTTCTTTGTAGAAGTGATGTTAAGCTCCCCTTTGTAAGGGGAGATAAAGAGGGGTTAATCATGTTAAAAGTGCATTTCAGCAAAGAAAACCCCCTTTGATTCCCCCTTCCGAAGGGGGATAATCAATTAAATGCTTCGAATAAACTTTTCTAATTCGTTGCATCATACTATCCTGTATTTTCTTAATTTCTTGAAAAGTGAATAGGAAAGCATTCCACCAACTATTCCTGATATTGCAGCAGCAACCAGAGAAATAAGTAATGGGATTGTTGCCAGTCGCATCACCAGAAGCGTTACAACCAAAGCTCCACTGATATTGGCAAATGTGCAGATCGCAGTTTGAGCTGTAATAGATGATTTTTCTTTGAAAATATGAGCAACAATTTCCGCTGTTATTCCAGGTAAAGTGTAGCTGATAAGAGAAACTGCACCATGATTTCCAAAATAACCCAGCGAGATCATCACGATTGCCTGCACTATTCCAATTAAAATGCCGGTTCCGGGTTTGTTGACGACAGCAATTGCCAACGCTATCCACATCATATAAAATCCGCCAGCCAGAGATCCGCCCGGAATCATCAAAGGAGCAGAAATTAGATGAATAAGCGGGGTGACGATCGGTTTGACCGCCAGCCCCAAAGCACTGAAAATGGCTATGTATAAAAGATCTTGAGATGTGAATTTTTTGAACATAACTGGTAAATCCTTTACGATAATGCTACCAGTTCTATTCGAATAAGATATTTGAAGCTGTTTTGCAATTCATTTCCTTCTGCATCGATGAAAACAGCTTTGTTTTGAGTTGTTAGCCAATAGCCGGTTTGAATATCTTCCCAAGTATATTCTTTTGTATAATCATCGGAAGCTGTGAAGTGATATTCATAATTTTCAGGATTTTCAGTAACGTATTTTGATATAAAATAATCGAGTTCAAAACCGGGATCGGTATAAAAGTTGCCATTTCCTGATTCATGATAAACGTCTTCTGTTTCAAAAGCTCCGGTTTGGAATGTGATCTCATTTCCATCTGCATCTATTACAATCACAGCTCGATACAAGTTTATCTGTAAAGCGTACTTCACATCGTAAGCCGTGAAAATCTCATCGCTGGGAAAATAGGTTCGGAATTTTTCAGTTGGCAGCAGATAGCCGGTTTCGAATTGACTGAAATAAAGATCGGGATTGCCGCCTTGTCGCGGTGAATAGCCATCATCAGAAGTGATTTCATAAGTGTATTCCAGTTCATCTACTCCATCACGATCAAAATCGAGAAATTGAACCAGATTGTAACCTGTTACAATTTCACCTTCATAATCTACATCTTCACCAACAAAATCTACCAGATCAGCGGAATCGGGGAAGGTCATTTCCAGATCGGGAGTTTGTGCTATTTCTGGTGGAGTTGGATCATCGTTATCATTTCCGGTACTGTCTTTTTCGCTGCAGCCAAATGCAAACATCAAGATGATGAGTGCTGATAAGAGAAAAGTTAGATTTCTTTTCATTTTACCTCCAAAATTTTTTATTTTTTTGAAGGCAAGTTGAGCTTCGAATTTTTTACTCACTCGCCTTTCCAAATACGGGAGGCATATCCGTTTCCGAATATACCCTCATGGAATATTACAATTCCAATCGGTAAGTGTTCTTGCGGCTAATTTGCCGTTTTAGACACACTTACTCGGCGCAGGTTCAGAAAGAAAAAATAAGTTATTATGTCAATGAGGAAATCGTAGCGCAATCTTCCTGATTGCGACAACAGAGGTGAGGAGTGAGGAGTTAGAGGTGAGAAGTGAGAGGTGAGAAGTGAGATGTCACATGTTTCACCTGTTTTTATTGTGTGAATTCAGATCCTCTCAATATTCACAAATTCATTACAATAATAGTGGCAATCAATCCAATATTGCTGATAAGCCAGAGGTAAAAATAGATTCCAACTCGACCATTTTGCATGCGAGTGATCTTATTGTATTGATGCAGATAATAGAAGAATTTGAAGCGCAGCCACAAAACATCGACCTTAACTCCGTTTTGCTTTAGATAGCTGGCTACCATAAATGTACTGAACAGTATCAATGCTATAAAGAATAAGACCAGATACAAAAAAATCACTATTTTTTACCTCCTGAATCAATAGAGCTAAAACTTGATAATGGTGTCAAGCAGGAAGATCGAACTTAGATTAAAACAATAAAATTACTTCCTGAGTGATGCCTTGGAAAACTTGATTGCCGGGATTTTTACGTCGAATTTTATCTCGTCAAAAATGATCTCGGTTCCTTTACCTTCTTTCAGTGCATCCTTGATGATAATCCGTTTAGGATACCAGCGGCCATCGACTTTGAAAACCTCTTTGATCTCAGTGGTTTTGAGAAGTGTTCCGCTCTTGCCAAAACGTTCTTCCTTCAAAGCCAGATATTTTTCCTTATCAACCCAGATCTTGCGAGTTTGATAAGCTACATCGTTAATTTTTGCGGTAAGTTCCAGAATCCAGCAATCGCTTTCATTGAATTCTTCTTCACCAATTACATTTGCATCATAAAGCTTCAAAAGCTCAGTCTCCTCCATCATATCCTCGTAGGAAAGATCTGAGCCCATCATACTTTGCCGCAGCATGTGTCCGCTTATTTGGATGGTTCTGTCTGCTTCCGGCTCAAAGATCCACAGATCATCGCCCAGTTTCAGCATTTTAGTGCCGGCATCTTTGGGAGGGAAAAGATATTCGGAAAACGATCTTTCTTCGCCTTCGCTCCACGATTTCAATTTCATGGTTTTATTTACTCTGTTGCCATAAACTATCATCTGCATAGTACTTACCACCTGTTTGGAGTACATGTTGTCGTCGATTTTCTGCAGGATCGTATTTCCATCGGGATATTCTGCAAAGATCAAACCGCAGGATAATATTATTATCAAAACTATTAATTTTTTCATGTTTCCAACTCCTTGAACAATTGCGCTGTATTTCGTTTATAAATTCCAATTCCAGAGATAACAGCTCCCAGAACTGAAGATAAAATTCCTGGAAGTAAACCAATTACATAACTGGTAGAATTAACTTGTGCCTGCATTTTGGTGCTCATCAAAACTTTCGCATCTTTCATCAGATTGCTAATGTCGATTCCTGTATATTGCAGAATATAGGAAAAAATTAAACCGATCGCAGTTCCGATGATGGTTCCTGCCACTCCGATCATCAAAGATTCGAAGATCATCATGCGGTAGATGTGCCCTTTGCTTTCGCCAATTGCCAGTCTTACGCCAACTTCTCCATAACGGCGAATTCCGTTCATCAGGCCGGCATTCCAGAGCACCAGAGACATTATGAAAACGAAAATGAAAATCATCGTTCCCAGGCGTTCATCCATCGAGCTTATCAGGAAATCCAGGTTGTTCTGTTCGCGTAAAGGTTTCATAATGCTGGAATATTGATCACTTTCATCTGTAAATTCTGAATTGAATTCCACAGAAATTTTGTAAGTTTTTTCTTCATCGTATTTGGGCATAATACCCAGAATTTCGCTGGCTCCATTTTCCATATCCAGCATATATCTGGCATCGGAAAGATCGATGATCACAGCGCCGCGATCCATTGCCGATACACCAAAGGTAATCGTTCCACACACATTGAAATTGTACATACTGAGTGAACCGAACATAGTGGAAGTGATAACTGTAACATCATCTTGCAGCTTTATTCCCATTTTATCTGCAACTTCCTGACTGATCAGGATTTCGCCCTGTTTACCGGGAAGTCTGCCCTGAATAACTGCTTTTTCCAGGTTCAACAAGTCTTTTTCTTTATTGTTGGAAAGCAGATCAACAGCCATTCCCATGATCTCCCCCTGAGATTTGGTTTCACCATTTTCATCAGGAAGATCCAGAAGACCGCCAAAATAGATTCGAGGTAACCAGGTTATCTCTGGATATTTCTCTCTTACATTTTTCACGATCTCATCTGTTCCCAGTAGGGCAAGATCGAGTGGACGCTGCTCAGCCATTTTCTCATAAGCTCGCGTCATGATCTTTATATGCCCGGTAGAGAATCTGGCATTTTCTCGAATCGTCATCGTAGCAAAACCGTTCAGCCAGCTGTACATTAACACAGTTAACATTACGCCGGCAGAAATAGTGAGAATGGGAAATAAGCTGCGGCTGCGATCTTTTAAAAGTCCTTTTATTATGAATTTAAACATTAATATTACCTCGTCATTTTGTCATTTTTCCGCGTAGAGCATCGGTAGGTTTCAGTCTGGCAATTTTTCTGCTGGGAAGATAACTGACTATCGTAACGGTGATCAGAACCAGGATTATAGTTCCTAAAACCAGTTTCACACCATATTGCGGATAGAGTGTATCGGTAAGACCGCTGATGCCGTAATCATCTCCGCTGGCACCAAAATTCAAGCCAACTTTTTCGAAATAGCTCAGTAATGGAATCCCGTAAACTGCACCAACAAATATCGCTAAAACAGCATGAAGAGAACCTTCCAAAGTGAAAAGCCCGATGATCTTCTTCCTGGTCATTCCCAGAGCCATCATGGTTCCCATTTCTTTGCGGCGTCGGAAAATTGATAATATCTGAGTATCAAAAATCGCGATTCCTGCCATGAAAAGTAAAAGAAGATACATTATAGAAGAACCAACAGTTTTAGCCTGGATCATGTTTTTGAGGTCCTGCAGAAGAAAGGCTTCATCTTTGAATTCCCAATTTCTATAATTCAAATTTTCCGGCACATATTTCATTACGATTTTAGTTGCTTCATTATCCAACTCCAGCATCTGCTGCATTTTAGCAAGCGGAATCCAGAGAGTATTTGTATCGATTGCCAGCACCGTTGTTTCGAAGATATGATTGATTTTCACATCAGTGGCATCCCAGGCTCCGTTGGCATCCCGCCAGCGCAGAGTTACGAAATCACCAACATTCAATTCCGCACTTTTGGCTGTTCTACTGCCGATAATCGCACCAAGTTCTTCAGTATCGTTGTTCAGGAACTCCGTGGGAATTTTCAATAATTTCTGGTTCGGATCGATGCCTTTCAGCAAGATGCTTTTCATTCTTCCTTTCGGATAAATAGAAGCAGGGGAGAGCAGGATGGGAACAGCATTTCCGCCGACGATCTGCTTATTTAATTCAGCAGGGATCTCGGCATGACTTTCGTCTAAAGTAAAAGGATCGTAAGGATCATAAGTTTGCTGCCAGAATTGTCCACTGGCAATATGCCAGTCTTTGATCTCCCGCGTAGCATCTTCACTCCAACCAACGAAAAAACCCTGCAGGGCAATAATGGAGAAATATGCAACCGAAAGTATGAAAATATTCAGCCAGGTTCTCAGGCCGGCACCGATTATGTTTTTATAGGCAAGTTTGAAGATCATTTCAACCTCCTTTCACGATTTCGTCTTTGGCTACTTTCCCATCCAAAAGAGTGATCTTGCGGCGTAAATATTGAATAACCTTGGCATCGTGAGTAGAAAAAAGAAAGGTTGTTCCCAGTTCTTTATTCAATTTCTGCATTGTTTTCAGAATGTGATGCGAGTTATCTGCATCCAGATTTGCAGTGGGTTCATCAGCCAGAACGATGGTTGGTTTTTTAACGATTGCCCGGGCAATTGCCACGCGCTGACTTTCACCACCGGAAAGTTGAGCCGGACGGGATTTATTTTTATCGGAAAGTCCAACCCATTCCAAGGCATCCAAGACGGCTTTTTTTCTCTGCTCGGTCGTCATATTCAGCAGCAGCAGGGGAAATTCCACATTCTCAAAAACTGTGTAAACAGGCAGCAGATTGTAGGTCTGAAAAATGAAGCCAATATATTTGCTTCTTAACTGAGCTGATTCTTTGGAGTTTAAATCTGCAACTGATTTTTCCATCACGTAAACTTTACCCTCTGACTGGGAATCCAGCGAACCGATGATATTTAAAAGTGTTGTTTTTCCACTGCCACTGGGACCGACAATTCCAGTGAATTCACCTTCCTCGAATTTCAGGTTAATATCTTCCAGAGCTGTGAATTTCCTGAGTCCCATGGGATAGGTTTTGGTCATGTTTTCAATTTTAATTAGAGCCATAACATATTCCTTTTATTAGTTTTTCACCTAAAAATTCATTTCCAGCAATAACTGCACTGATCTTCCATCCTGATCATACTCAGGAATCGGATATTCATCAAAATCCGGATTCCAGAAAAAATTGAGATAAATACTTAGAAAATCGTAAGCTCTGGAATACGAAAAATAGTAGTTATAGTTTTCTGTCAGCCAGTTATAATTAACTATCGCAGATGCGGAATCCAGCCTGCCGACAGGATAGGAAAGCATTACTGATGAGGCATAAGAATCCTGGAATAAAGTTGGAATTTCTTCAGAAAATTCATAGAACATGTGCTCTGTCAGAAGATAAATACCATTCCCAACAGCTATGGAATAATCTGCACCAACTGTAAAAAAGTGTTTGTAATATTCAGAATTATTTGCATTCATCACGGAAAGCATGGTCTCCAGCCACAGACCTATCTCAAAATCCCAGCGGCAATCCAAACCAAAACGATCTTCATTTTCCCATTGCAGATCATCGAGATTGCGATGATGATAACTAAACGCAGCTTCGCAAAATTTGAAAGGATATTGCAGACGTCCGCCAAATTCAAATCCATTAGTTTCGAGATCAGTTCCAGCCACACTTGTTCCATCTTTATCAGGTTTGATTCCCCAAATCCAGAGATTGGCATTATTCAAAAAATAATAACGGAACAAGAGCGATTCTGCACCTTCCGAATTTTTTTGCGGATCAGTTGGATTGATTGTATCGAACCATTGCAGAGGTCGCAAAATTTGAGCTGTTCCAAAATTGATCTTCTGCAATCCCAGGCGAATTTCGTATTGCAAAGCCGAAAAACGCAGCCAGCTTCTGTAGAGTTCAATATCATGTTCACTATTTTCTTCCAGGTCAGATTCATGCTTGTAATAATACAATTCAGCCGTTTGCTCTGTATCTATTGAAAAACTTTCATTTTGAAAAAAAGTAACAAAAAGATTGGGTTTGTAATTTGCATTCAAATGATATCTCTGTCGGCTCGATTCTTCAAACAAACGTCCACTCAAAGTTAGCTTATTTTTGAACTCATATTCAAAGGCAGATAAACTTACTATAAATATTAGGAAAAAAGAGATGAGAGTTATTTTCTTCATTATAACCCCTCTGTCTGAACACTCGTTAGTGGTTCAGTCGTCTCACCTTTACAAGGGAGAAATCTGGAATAAAGAAATATCATAATTTTTCCCTGTAATGTTTTTCCAGTGTTTCCAGAAATGCTTTATCAAAGGCTTTTATGGAATTTTCCGGCGCACCTAAAATCCTTTCTACGGATTTTTGATATTCCCTGAAATTCTGCATAACTTCATGGATCTTTTGCGGAACTTCCTTCAGCTTTTGCAGCAGTTCGGCATTGTGGGAAGCGATACTTGTGCCGAATAACAGAATATGCCGTGCTGTAATTTCAGGATTTTCTATTCTAAACACACCTTCTTTTTTTCCCTGCTTCAAAATCTCTGTCATCATGGGCAAAGAATAATCCAGTGATTTCTGATTAAATTTGTATCTCAGGAACAGATTGTCATCATTATAGATCGCATTTATCAGGGTTAAAATAAAATCAAATCTCTCTGCTTTGTAGATGCTTCCTTTCAGATAGACCTGATTTAATTTCTGGATTGCATTTAAATCTTTATCATTCATAATGGCTTGCATCGAAGCTAAAATTTCCTTGGTAAAGTTTTCTGCCAATTGGTCCAGCAGATCTTCCTTAGATTTGAAATAATGATAGAATGCACCTTTGGAAATGCCAAGTGCTTCGATGATCATATTCACCGAAGTATTTTTATAACCATTTTTATAGAACAGCGCTTGCGCTACTGACATAATCTCGTTTCGTCTCAGTTCAGGATCTTTCACAACTCTACCCATAACTTTACCTTCTTCCTCGAAAAAATTTCCATAAATCAGTACGTTTTTATCAAACATACCGACCGTCGGTCTACTTATTTCAAGATGGAGTTTTTGTAAAGTTTTTTTTGGGGAATTGCTTTCTGATGTGTTTTAAATAATTTCAGTTTACATAGCAAATACTAATCCACGTTTCCCCCGAAAAAATTGAAAGTTATAAACCTAATTTATTGTAATAAATGAAATTGTTGTTATTTTTCCCGTCCAAAACCTTATCCAGCAAAGCCCGCGAATTTTTAACCTCTGAAATCAATACAATTTCAGCGGGTCATTCGTGGGAAACCAGATACCGAATATAAAATTTATAACGGTTTCAACCGTTTCGCAAATTATAAACCATTGAAATGGTTATTTCAAAAAGATTTGAAAATTTACCCATGAATAAATTCATGGGCTTGAAATATTGAAATTCATGCTTCTTCTTATTGATTTCTGAAAAAGAATTTTTTTTCCGGGGGATGCAAGCAAATATTAATCCACTCATCCCCCGAAAAATTTTTTAAAGTGCTAAACTATCATATTGAAACACAAAAGATTAGAGACAAAAAAGTGTAAAAAATTGATTGAACAAAAATGCTCCTTTTATAAATTGGTATAGCCTAAAACACCATAAA
>JAIPJH010000071.1 GCA_021734245.1 Candidatus Cloacimonadota bacterium
TGCATTCCCAGCAGAACAATTAAACTTGTAAGTGTGAAAAAGATCATCAAATTGGTGTAAACTGCAAATTCCTCTGGAATGAAAAAACGCGTAAAAATTGGCAAAAGCAAGAATAACAATAATTTGTTAAAAAAGTTTCCTGCTGCATATTCCAGCGTTTTCTGCAAATATTTATTCATTACTTCAAAACTTCTTCGTACATTTTTTTGGTTTGTTTGCCAATTACTTCCCAGATAAAATTCGTTGAAATATAATTTTTCAGATCATCATTCTTAGGTTTATTCAATGATTTTTCAATATGCATTTTGATCGATTCAACAGAAAGCGGATCGGGATATTCTGCCATCTGCTGGAAATATTCTTTAGTTCCCCCACGAGGTGTTATCACGATCTTTGCCCCTGCCAAAGCTGCTTCTAAAGCAGCTCTGCCAGGAGTTTCGTATTTGGTGGGAAGAATAAACGTATCGCAGGCAGCATAAGCTGATGCAAACAGCGGATCATCATGTCGCAGCCATTCAATCAATTTTATTTTTTTACTATTGGCAATCTCCTGCCGGCACCAGTTACCTTCTTCATTGTGCAGAATATCTGCAATTATAACTGCTGGATGATCTGTCTTCTGCAGAGCCTTGATAATATTTCTGCCATTTTTTCGATTCGGTCCCAAATGACCTACATACAGAATAAAATCTTTCAAACCATACTTCTTGATAAAAAGTTCAGGATCAGAATCAGCAAAACGCTTTTCCACACCATTATGGATAACCTTCATTTTACTGCGAGGAAGCTGTAATCCCTTTACTAAAAGCTCTCCCTCATCTTTTGTATTTGGCAGTATTTTTTGGGCTGAAAGACATGTGTCTCGTGTTAGTTGATAATCAGAATAAGAACGGATCATAAACTTGGATATCAGGTTTTCAATTGTTCGATAACTTCTCAATAAGAATGGATCATGATTACTGTAAAAAATTGGATTTACCACGTATTTTGCTCCATAGGCAACCAAATTTTTTGCTAAAGAATATGTAGCAATTCCAGCATTAAAAATATGCACAAGATCGCCTTGCTCCAATTTTAAATCAAAATCCCACATATCAAACAGTTGAACATCGACACCAATTTTTTGCAGAGCTTCTTTTAGATGAAGGACTTTATAAGTTGGACCTCCACGATTTAACATGAGCGACTGATAACTAGCCAGATAAATTTTCATGATATTTTTTACCTTTATTCGATTCGTAATTGTAAAGAACATCTCGCCAATGCCATTTCCTGATCCTTTTCAGGTCGTCGGGTATAAAAATGGCTTCTTTCCTTTGCCAGGATAATTTCTTCAGCTTGATCTGGTTTTGAAAAGAGAAATATGAGATTTCGTTTTCTTTTTCTAAAACTAACTGCAAATTTGATGATTTTTCGAATTTTAATTCTAAGCGATCAGATTTTATTTCAGCATCCCAGGAAAAGTTTTTCCTCTCAATCCAAAATTTGCTAAATTCATTGAAAGTTAAATTGGGAATTTCTAAATCATTAACATAAGAAAAAACCTGTTCAATAATATTGTGATGACCATGCGAAGGATGATAATAAATGATAATTGGCTGATTTCTTTTTAAACATTCATCGATATATTGTTTGTAAAACTGCCACATTTCTTCCAGAGAAAAATGCGATCTGCGTAACCTGCCTGTACTGACAGGAAAGATCGGGATCTGCAGAACTGAAGAAGATTTATCATGATAAAATGGAAAAAATGGCAGGTCATCATAATTCACTGCAAATTCAGATGAATAGGTAAATTTTTTCTCTTCCAGTACTTTTCCCAGATCTTCGTTCCAACTGCCAAATGGTGCTGCAAAACCTTCTACTTTGATTCCTGCTTTTTCTAAATCTTCTAAACCATTTTCTATGTTGACCTTATTCGATTTATAATCATCAAAAACCAGATGCCGTTTACAATGAAGACCAATTTCCTGATCTGTCATTTTGGCATAAACATCTTTAAGCATCGATGAATCTTTTGTATCTACAAACCAGGTACCATTAATGTTATATTTCTTACAGATTTCGTAAAGAGAATTTGCCTGATCAGCTGAACAAAAATCGGTATCAACACGAAACATAAATAGCGATTGCAAAGGTTTGGGGAACTCTGAAATACGCATTAATGGCAAGTTCTTTTTTTGATGAATAAAATAAAGCAATTTGTGGATCAGCTGGCGAATCTTACCTTTAGAAATTCTTGAAACAATTTCCGAAGGAAGTTCTTTTCGATCCGCCCAGAATTTTTTGCGTTTTGTGCTCTCATCTAACATCAATTTATCCAGATCAAAAGGAAGATTAATAATCATTCCTGAACCGATAAGTTTAGTTTGTATCATTAATTTTTTATCTAACCACTTAAAATTATAAGGCTTTAGATAATAAAAAGTTGTATAGAAATCAACCAACCCCAATTCATTAAATATGGAATCTTTTGTTGGAATTAGAAAACTAACTTTTTTCTTTTTGAATTTTACCTTAAAAAAATAACATGAAACGGTAGAATCTATGATAATAATTCCACCGTTTTTTGTGTAATTATCAATTTTTTTTTGGAATTCAATTGAAGGTTTCTGTGTAATTATCAAACAAACGTAATCATTTAAATCGTCATCCAAAGCTAATTCGGAAGTATTATAAGCTTGTTGCTGAAAGATGATTTGCCAGCCAGGAGTAAGTTTATCAATGCCAATCTTCAGTTTCATTATAATTCCGAAACTATCTTTATGAGCTTTGCTTCACGTTTTTCGAATGAATAGTTTTCGCAGAGCCAATTAAAATTATTTGGAACTTCAGAATTGACAGCCCTGGAAATTGCATCTTCGCAAGAAGTGATGTCAGAGATTTCTGCTTTAAAAGCTTTTTCTTGGGCCACTTCCGGCAGGGAACCTTCGTTAGAAATCACTACTTTGCAGTTTGAATTGATCGCCTCCAATACAGCCATTCCAAAAGATTCACGACGGGAAAACTGGCAGTAGATTTCAGTTTCAGAAAGTAACCCTAGAAATTCTTCATGAACGATCTTTCCCTTAAATTCTAGATTCGGATTTTTCTTGAGAAGCTGATCTTTTAGTTTAGGATCAAATTCACCAACAATGATCATTTTGTATTTATTAAATGATTTTGTTGCTGCTGCAAAAATATCAATTCCTTTGATTTTGTACAAATCTGGAGTTGCAGAACCGCAGCTTAAAATGATCTTTTTTTTTGCTATGTTATTTTTTTTTGGATTGATAGCCAGATGAACTACATTTATATCTTTTCGAAGGTTCAATGATCTTAGTTCCTGCGCCAGAAATTCTGATACCGTTATTACTTTATCAGCATTTTTAATTGCATATTTTATGAATTTTGCTGATCTACTCTGCATTCCGCCATAACTGGGCAAATTCGAGGTTTCATATCCGCCAACCATGATAATAGATTTTTTGTTCAAGATTTTAGAAATTAGAATTGCAATAAATGATGAAAAATCGGCAAACCAGCAGAAAACAAAATCATTCCTGAAGACAGCAAAAACGATTTCAATCGTATTTACAAATTTTTGAAATCGATTTTTTGATTTTCCTGCCAAAATCAATTTTTCTACTGTGTATTTTTTTTGCAGAGTCTTAAGATCATCAATCACAAAATGTGATGCGTAACTGCTGATGAACAATAGCTTTGATCTCATATTAGAGAAATTCTTATCGCTCTAACGAACCAGTAGAATTTTGCCTTTTCCTACTTGTCCACCCGGAGCAGAAACTACGTAATAATACAGCCCAGAACCACATTTTTTGCCTTGTTTGTTACTGCCGTCCCAGCTGAATTGTTCATAAACGTTCTTTTCCAGTTCTACAATAAATTCACCACTCAGATCGTAGATTCGGCAATATGTATTTCCTTTCGGCATCGTGAAGCTATCCTCATTTTCGATGCGCAGAATTTCTCCATTTTCAGGATTGAATGGATTTGGAAACGCAATCGTTTTGTTCAGATTTTCTTCGAAATTATTCTCGGCAGAAACTCCAATTTCTACAGAAGAAATTCCTTCCAGAGTTCCTATATATAAAGTTCCGGAAATTTCATCGTAAACGAAAGCAGTTACATTATCGGAAATAAGTTGAGAATTTTCAGTAGTAATGTTCGTGAAAGTATCAGCTTCTTTATCAAAAATAGTGATTCCATATTCAGCTGTTCCTATCCAGATTCTGCCAAAAGGATCGATGAACAAACAGGTCGGATAAGTTGGATTGGAACCGTAAAGTCTTTCCTGTCCTTCATAGTACCAGTAAGTTGGATTAGGATCATCTTGGCTCCAGAACCAGTGATTGTCGAACCACATACTCATTTTCGCATTCGTTCCATACAAGAACCAGTCGATTCCATCAAACATGAAAAGCCCATTGGTAGAAGCTACCCAGGTCTCTTTTTCATTTCCGATTATTCGCTGCTCGATATCTAAAATAGTTCCACTGTTCAATTCGGAAGAAGGAGCTGTTTCCCACTGAGATCCATTGTTAAAAGGTATTGAAGTAGCATCCCAATATTCCAGGCCTTGTGCATACGAACCGAAGAAAACTCTTTCATCATCCACAAAAGAAATTGTGGAAAGGTTGAAATCGTCATTATTGGATAAAAATGATCCTAATACGTTAATGGTAGGATAAATATCCAGCACAAAATTATTACCGAAAGCTGAAACCCACATTCTATCGTCAGAATCGAGAAAGAGTTCTGATGTGTAATGAGAAGGCAATCCAGTTAAAATAGTCCATTCATCTGCGAAATCATCGAAAATCGTGATTCCACCCGTTCCTGCATTTATGTACTGATAAGAGCAAAACCATTTTCTGTTGGAACTGTCAATTTCAATATCGATTACATTATCGTTTGTTAGCTCAGGATAATCTTCATTGGTATAACCGTGCCAGTTCATTCCATCGAAACTGCAAACGCCTTTGGTTCCTTTTCCCAGTTGTTCTAAACCCAGATAACCACTGGCAACCCAGAGATTTTTATTCTCATCAAGTTCCAGATCGGAAACGATATTTGCAGTTATGCTGTTCGGTTTTATATGCGTATCCCAAACTTCATTGTTCAAAATGAATAATCCTTCTCCCCAGGTAAAAGCGCAGATCTGATCATCTATTCCCGTAAATCCTTTAATGAGATTTGTGGTAAGTTCTGCTTCATCTTTCATCCAGGATGTTTCGGCTCCATCATTTGCAATTCTGGTAACTGCAACATTCATGCTGTCTCGTAAAATTAGAATTTCAGGACTCCAAGATCCATAACTGAACCAGATATTATCTTCAGAATCTATAAAAACCGGATATACAGATTGATCTGCAACCAACACATTGCCCACAATCGAATCTTCAAAATCTGGAATTTCCAGCATTCCCAGATCGGTAGCTACAACTATTCGGCTGTCTTTTACTGAAAGTGAAAAAGTGAAATTGCTTGGAATATTACTGTTTGTAGTATTAATGTTGTGCCAGGCATTAATGGTGAGTAAGGAATCAAGATGAGCATAATCTACTCCATTTCCTGTTGCCAGAAATACATAATCTTCACTGATCTCAATATCATTTATCTCATTGGAAGACAATCCATTATCGGTGTCAAAATTGGATATTAATAGAGGAAAAGGAAAACTGGGACTGTCAGCAAAAAGGCTGAATCCAACTGTAGTAACAGCGAAAATCAGAGAATCCTGATGAACAATATTCTGCACGTAATCCGTTCCCAAACCCAGAATTTCCGTTAAAGGCATATTAAAATTCTCGCCATCAAAGCGATCAATTCCACAGCCAAAAGAACCTAATAAAAACTCATTTGTACTTTCAAAATAATCGATAGTTCGAAGATCATTACAAGCTAATCCATCGATGGAAGTTATCGTTTTATCAAAATATTGTGTTGTTATATCATAAACTTCCAAACCGCCCCAGGTTGCCAGGTAGATTTTATTATCTACAAACTTCAGATCGAAAATATGCGTAGTGTTTGTGTGCACTTGCCAGTTTTGTAAACCAGATACAGAAAACATTATCATGGTTATGGCAAGAATTAGAAGTGTTTTTGTCTTCATTTGATCTCCTATTTATCTGCCCGATCTTGATAAAACTGTGCTGATAGTTTTAAGAATGATCGAGAAGTCCAGATAAAATGATCTGTTTTTCACATAGAACAGATCGTACTGTAATTTCTCCATTGTATCTTCATAAGAGGGAGAATGATATTTTTTGGAAACTTGATCCCAGCCGGTTAAACCAGGTTTTACCAGCATTCTTTCATTATAAAATGCTATCTGTTTTTCCAGATCGTTAACCAGTTCCGGTCTTTCAGGTCTGGGACCCACAAAACTCATTTCCCCTCGAATTATATTTATAAGTTGCGGCAGTTCGTCCAACCTTGTTTTTCTGAGCAGAGAGCCGATCCTGGTAATTCGGTTGTCATTAATTTCTGTAGGCTGGAAGTCGTTCCCTTCATCTTTCATAGAACGGAATTTTATCATTTTGAATTTTACATCGTTTTGACCAATTCTTTCCTGGATAAAGAAAATTTTTCCCTTGCTGGAAATCTTTATAAATAAGGCAATTAAAACTAATAAAGGTAAAGTGATAATAAAGAAAATGAAAGCAAACACAAAATCAATTACTCTTTTTGAAAAATCGTAAGCCGTTTTATTTCCTTCACTCAGGTTTTCCAGAAACCAGGTTTTGTTGATCAGGTCAAGTGGAACTTTGTCTGTAATCTCTTCATAAAAATGTGATAAATTTATAAAATTAACTTTCAATTTCAGGCAACTGAAAAGTAGATTACTCAAAGATTCAGAATCAGCAGGATTGCTTGCCAGAATGAGGGTAGAAACATTTTTTTTCTGAATTATCCGTTGCACATCTGCATTATTTTTATCCAATATCAAAGTATTGATATCAGTTTCTATCTGCTGATCCGGCAATTTTAAAATAAAGGCTATTTCAAACCCCAAATGCGGTTTCTTTTTGAATTCCTTTAAAAGATTACTAACCTGGTTATTATAGCCGATAATTCCGATAACATCTTTGGGAATATAAGATTTTATCGACCAATTGAAAAAACCTCTCCACAGAAAGAAAATGATCGTGTAAATTATAACAAATAAGATCAGGTTTGTTTTGGGTGCAATGCTGATTCCCGGCATCACATAAAAGAATACTGCCGAAAATAAACCGCCAAAAACAAAACTGCGTAAAGCTCTACGGAAGAAACTGCGATTACTTACTGCGAAATTGATATTGTACAACTCCGAAATATAAAACGTCATAACCCAGATAAGAAAAATGAAAGAAAATGGGTAAAAATGTGCCATCCAGTAATCCATGGTCGGATGCTTTCCATACCTTATCAGAAGTGTGATATATAAACTTGCATAAAGTATTATGATATCACCAATTACAAGCAATGCTTTTCTAAGCTTTAGTTTCATAGATCTCTTTATATTTATTTACGAATTCTTTCAAAGAAAACTTTTCTTCTACTCGTTTTCGGGATTCCTTTCCCCATTTTTCCAATTCATCCTTTCTTAATGGGAGAGTTATAAGAAAGTCGATTAATTTGTCAACCTCATTCAAGCTAACCAGCTTGCCGTTATTATCATCTACCAGTTCATCATTACCAACAATATCCGATGCAATAATCGGTAAGCCAACCGACATCGCTTCCAAAATTGAAACAGGCAAACCTTCCCATTTGGAATAAAGAAGAAATGCATCGAACTTATTTAGATGTTCAAAAATATTTGTTACCCAAGCCTCAAAAATAATTCTATTTTGCAATTGGGCATCTTGTACAAGAAGCTGGCATTCTTCCAGAAGTTCTCCATCTCCCAGAAAAATAAATTCTATCTGGGAGTTTTTTTTACATACTTCTATCGCTGCATTAACTGTTCGGATTGGATTTTTCTGTTTCCAAAAGCGAAAAGAACTACCAATAATGAAACGATTATTATTTTTTTTGGGGGAAAGTTTCTGGGGAACTTCTATACCATTATAAATCGTTAATGCTTTTTTTGAATTTATGATCTTATTTTGAATTACGAATTTTCTGTCGTGCTGATTTACAAAAACTACCTTATCACAAAACCAGCCAGCAATTTTCTCGCATTTCATATAAAATGATCGAACCGGTTTTGACTGATATTTATTGAATGGAAATCCATGTGACGTATGAATTACATTCCCTATTCCTGCCAGTTTTGCTGCTATTCTACCCAGAAAACCAGTTTTAGAAGAATGAGTGTGAACAACATCATATTTGTACTTTCTGCAAATCCACCAGATTTTAAAGAAAGCAATAAAATCCCAAAAAGAAAGATCCCTTCTCAAGGAATTCACAGGAATATGTTTTATCTGCAATTCTTCCAATTTCTCAATTAGAGGTCCACCTGAACGAGAAAGAACATAAATCTCGTATTTGTCTTTATCAAGATTCTCCAGAATTTTCAGCATCACATTTTGCGCACCAGCAATAACAGGAAGAAGTTGAATATGCAGAAGTTTGATTTTCTTCATAGTTTTTTCTCGATGAATTCCACAAAATTTCTGGTTTGATGTTCTCTATCGAAATTCGGGTCAAATTTGTATTCTTTCAATTTATTCTTCTCGGTAGAATTTATCAATTGCTTCAGATTTTCAGTTATCATTTCTACATCTTCCATTGCACAAATATTTTCATGCCCAAGTTTTCTTAAAATGTCAGCCGCTTCTCCCTTGGGTGGAATCATAGCAAAAATTGGTCTTTCGCTTCGGATGTATTCAAAAATCTTTCCCGTTAAAACACCTTTGCCATTTGGAGATGCAATAAATAGAAGTAAAATATCACTGGTTTTCATCAGCATGACAGCAGTGGAATGATCAACTTGCTCTTTTATATCAAAGAGCTCATTGCAACTGCTTTTTTGAATTGTTTCCAAAGTCTCTTTGAAATAATTACCTATCAATTGAATTTTAATTTTCTTAAGGATTGAATTATCTAATTTCTCTACAGCTTTTATCAAATATTTCACGCTGCGATGTCCATAGAAATTTCCTACATATCTTAAAATAATTTTGTTGTTTTTTGGTTTTATTTTTTGGGGGAAATCATCTTCATCCCAGCCATTGTACATAACCAGAATTTTATCAGATAGATCTTTACCGAATTCTGAGATCAAATCCTGACGGATAACATCACCAACTGTTGTTACTACTTCAGCACGATTTAGAATTTTCTTTTCCCATTTCTTGGCATGTTTGGAAAGCAGAAGATTGCTGTATTTTATATAAGGATTTAAAGTCCAATGATCACGATAATCCAAAATCAAGGGTAGATCATATTTTTGGCTCAATTTAAAAGCAATCAAACCACTTGTATAAGGTCCCATCGTTGCCATTACAGCATCATATTTATTTTCTTTAAATATCTTTTTGCTGCTTTTCATCACATTTGGCAGCCAGCCAATTTTATCATCAATAGGAAATAAATTCCTGATAATTTTTTTTATCTTCTCGGGAGTTCCAAAATAGATGTTCTTAATTTTTTTTTCTTTTGGTTTGGTTTTTTTCAGGATCGACATTGGATCGTATGACGGAATTCGAAAAACTTTCCTGGCTTTATTCTCTGCAGCCAGCTTATTATCATAAGAATGAAATACAATATCTTCTACAGTTATCACATCGGTTTCCCAACCAGATTCCGAAAGATATTTTATCAGTTTAAGTGGTCGCTGAACTCCGGGACCACCCAGAGGTGGATAAAAATATGAGACCAGAAGTAACCGTTTCATCTACTTTTCTCCAGATTCTGATTTATCCAGAAATACTTTTACTTCCGTATCGGGATCGATATCGTGAAGAGTTACCAAATTGCCAGAAATATGAGATTTTGTATAATCTACATGAGATAATTTCTTATTTCCTTTTATCGAAAATGAAAAAGTCTCGATCTTCTCGGGAAAATATAAACGAACGCTGCTTCTTCTTTCATGAATTTCTATTCTTTCTCTTTTTTTCCACCATTGAGCAATATTCAAATATGTATCCTGATAATACTTCTTATTATTTATTTTTTTAAAAACTTCTTCCATCAATTTCTCCAAATATTCCAACTCGGCAAAATTGTGAACAGAAAAATCAAAAGTTATCAATCCATTAACCAGATTTATGGAATCAAGAAGCTTTTCGATTATCTCTTTTGCGGTTTCGCTACTCATTTTATTTGTTGTGGAAATTATGAAACTTTCATCTGAGCAGATCAATGGTATTTCCAAGTTGTTATTATTGGCAAAGCTTCTTCTGAGCTTTCCCTTTTTGGAAATGATACTTAGATGAAACGGAAAACCGATACCATTGGCAAATCCTGCCATTGTAGCGAGTTTTCTTGATGAATCATATACAAAACTGTGTTTCAATTTCAATTCATTTGTTTGATAAGGATCAGACTTGTAGCCATTGATTCTAAGGCCGGTTTTTTCCTTAAAAGAAAGTCGGATTATCTGCTTTTTCTGGCTTTGGAAATTATCATTTTTATATGAATTCGATTTTGCTAAAAGAGCTATTTCATGTCCTCGGTCAATGATCCTGGATATCTCCTGATAGATCAAATTATGACCAATATCATATTCAAATTCACCTTTTCTGGAATCATCAGTTCCCCAGAAATATGTACTTCTGATACCATATTTTTCTTCTAAGTTATCGATCAGATCGAAATTCCAATATTCCTCTTCATTCGTTAAAATGTATTTTGTTCTACTTCTAAAATTTTTTAAAACATATTTAAATTTATAGAAAACCAGAAGATCTTGATAAACGCTCTGCATGATGCGTTTGAAATTCCATTTGCGAAGTTTGGGAACATTATGAGAAACAGCAACAGCACCCTTTTCCGCCTTGGGCCAATACTCTTTTTTTACTAAGAAATAATCTCTTTTCTTTTCTATGGCTTCCAAAATTGTCTGCTCCAGAAGCCAAAGATAATAATTGGTGTAAGGAATCAAAGCATAATCATGAAAAACCATTTCATCATCTGGAATTCGATAGTCCTTTTCCTCTCTACCGGGCGAAAATTTTTGATAATTTATCAAATTGAAGAAAATATTGCCGATCAGATCAAATTTTACAGAACCATAATACAGATTTTCATTTATAAAATACACAATTGGTTGTTCTATCTCATGATTGCAGATCAGCGGGATCGATCTATCCAACTTGATTTCCCTGATACTTTCTGAAAGCTGCTGTCGACTGATGCTTCCCGGTTTGTAAAAATCTATTCCGCAAGGAATGAAAAAGAATATTTTATCCATCGCCAGGATATATGCTTCTTTGGAGGTTGGCTCGATTGTTCCATAATAAATTAGAACATCATTTGGTTCTATTTGTTCCAATTTACTGATATATTTATGCACAAATCCCAATGTATTAAAAATGAAATCGATAGTAAATCTGATCTCATTTTGAAAATCTTTTAAAACGCTATCTACATAAACTGCTATCATAAAAGTTCTATAAAAATCAAATATCCAAAAGGTTTAATCCGCTTTCCTGGTCAAAAAAACGATCAACAGAACCATCGTAAACTTCCAAAACAATTTCACAAGTAGCAGAAACAACTGCACTATTTAGATGTCCACCAAAACTCTGATGATTTTTATTTGCCAAAGTTATATGACAATGCAGATACACTTCATTTTTCATGGTGGTTATATTTCCGGTTAACGATAAAATCTCAAAATCCTCTTTTAAAGTATTGGAATGATATTGTTGCTTTGAAGGTTCAAAAAGCCCAACAGTCACATTATTTGTGGCTCCGATACCAGAGATTTTTCCTAGTTTGATGTTTTCATTTTCACAAAACTTTTTCAGAGAAGAAATGATTTCTTCTCCTTTATCGATTCTGATGAAACAAATATTTCCAATTCTCTTACTTTTCATACCATCTCCAATCATGATCATGAACAATTTATTGTCAGCAACTTTCCTTGTCTAATAATATTTACTGTAAAAATAAATGATTATTGTTTTTCGTTTGACATAAAAATTGCATCCTAAGGATTTGAACTTATATTAATAGAGTAAATTAGAATCAATAAAGGAGTCGAAATGAGTAAGAAAAGAATTTACCTTTTTGGTGACGGAAAAGCTGAAGGTAAAACAGAAATGAAAAATCTATTGGGTGGAAAAGGTGCTAACTTAGCTGAAATGAATTTAGTTGGAGTTCCTGTACCTCCTGGATTTACTATTACAACAGAAGTTTGCACAGAATACAATGAACTTGGAAAAGATAAGGTTGTTGAACTACTTAAAGAAGAGATCGTTGGAGCTATAGAAAACGTTGAAAACATCATGGATGCAAAATTTGGAGATAAAGAAAATCCATGTTTGCTTTCTGTTCGTTCTGGTGCACGCGTTTCCATGCCAGGTATGATGGACACAGTTCTGAATCTGGGATTGAATGATGAAGCTGTAGAAGGATTGGCAAAGAAATCTGGAAATCCACGTTTTGCCTGGGATTCTTACAGAAGATTTGTTCAGATGTATGGCGACGTTGTTATGGGATTGAAGCCAGCTTCCAAAGAAGAACACGATCCGTTTGAAGTGATCATTGATCAAATAAAAGAAGAAAAAAATGTAATAAACGATACAGAATTGGATACTGATGACTTGAAAGAACTTGTCGCCAGATTCAAAAAAGCGATAAAGGATTCTACTGGTTCCGATTTTCCTGAAGATCCATGGGAACAACTCTGGGGTGCAATTTTAGCAGTATTCGACAGTTGGAATACTGAAAGAGCAATCTATTATCGCAAAATCAATGCAATTCCTGGAGATTGGGGAACCGCGGTGAACGTGCAGGCAATGGTTTACGGAAATATGGGGAAAAATTCTGCCACTGGTGTTGCCTTCACACGAGATGCTGCTACTGGTGAAGATCTATTTAATGGAGAATACCTGATAGATGCACAAGGTGAAGACGTTGTGGCCGGAACCAGAACTCCACAGCAAATCACTCTGGAAGGATCGAAAAGATGGGCCAAACTTGCAAAAGTTTCTGAAGAAGAAAGAGCAAAAAAATTTCCTTCATTAGAAGAGACAATGCCAAAATTATATAAAGAACTTTCTGATATTGAAACCAAATTAGAAGAACATTATAAAGATATGCAGGATTTGGAGTTCACAATACAAGATGGAAAACTTTGGATTTTGCAAACCAGAAATGGAAAAAGAACTGGAACAGCAATGGTGAAAATGGCTGTCGATATGCTCCGAGAAGGGTTAATTGATGAAAAAACTGCAATATTACGCTTAGAACCAAATAAACTTGATGAATTACTTCATCCTATTTTCAATACAAAGGCAGTTAAAAAAGCTGAAGTTATTGCCAAAGGACTTCCTGCTTCTCCCGGTGCTGCTACTGGCCAACTTGTATTTTTTGCCGATGAAGCTGAAGAATGGGCAAATGAAGGGAAACAAGTTGTTTTAGCAAGAGTTGAAACCTCTCCTGAAGACCTTAGGGGAATGAATGTTTCAAAAGGGATTTTAACAGCTCGTGGTGGAATGACTTCACATGCTGCTGTTGTTGCTCGTGGAATGGGAAAATGCTGTGTTTCCGGCGCAGGATCAGTTAGGATCGATTACAAAGCCAGAACATTAACATCAGAAGGTAAAACATTTAAAGAAGGTGATTGGATTTCTTTAAATGGTTCTACAGGTGAAGTTTATGCTGGTAAAGTAGAAACTAAAAATCCAGAGTTAAGTGGTGATTTTGGTGAACTGATGCAACTTTGTGATAAATACACAAAACTTGTTGTAAGAACAAATGCTGATACTCCGAAAGATTCTAAAGTTGCCCGTAATTTTGGTGCTCAGGGAATTGGACTTTGCAGAACTGAACACATGTTCTTTGAAGGTGAAAGAATTAAAGCAGTTCGTGAAATGATATTAGCCGAAGATGAAGCTGGCCGAAGAAAAGCACTGGATAAATTACTTCCGATGCAGAGAGAAGATTTCGAAGGTATTTTCGAAGCAATGAAAGGTTTGCCTGTAACTGTTAGATTGTTAGATCCTCCACTTCATGAATTTGTTCCTCACGATGAAAAAGGCCAACAGGAAATGGCAGAAGAAATGAGTATTCCAGTTGAAGAAATAAAATCTCGAGTAGAAGGTTTATCAGAATTCAATCCAATGCTTGGTCATCGTGGATGTAGATTGGGAAACACTTATCCTGAAATAACAGAAATGCAAACCAGAGCAATTATTGAAGCTGCGCTTAATTTGAAGAAAAAGGGAATTGAGACGCAACCCGAAATAATGATACCACTTATCGGAACTGTAGAAGAATTCAAAATGCAAGAAGTAATAGTTCGAAAAACTGTAAACGCAGTTTTTGAAGAAAGAAATGATAAAATCGATTATCTGGTTGGAACAATGATAGAAATTCCAAGAGCAGCACTAACAGCCGACGATATTGCTAAACATGCCGAATTCTTTAGTTTTGGAACAAACGACCTGACTCAAATGACATTTGGTTACAGCAGGGACGATGCAGGAAAATTCCTGCCAATTTATCTGGAAAAAGGTATCCTAAAAGACGATCCATTCCAGGTTCTTGACCAAACTGGTGTGGGTCAACTTGTGGAAATGGGAACTAAAAAAGGTAGAAGCACTCGTGCTACACTTAAAGTTGGAATTTGTGGCGAGCACGGTGGCGAACCTAGTTCTGTTGAATTCTGTCATAGAGTAGGAATGAACTACGTAAGCTGTTCACCATATCGCGTACCGATAGCCAGATTAGCTGCAGCTCAAGCTGCTTTGAAAAATTAATTATATAATCTTATTCGATACATAAGCGCTCAGAAATGAGCGCTTTTTTTATCTTCAGATTGAGACTAATCTAAATCCCTCTCTCGCATTATAGCAACAATTTCAGATGCAATTTCTTCTATAGATTTGCTAGTGACAGTTATGATGCACCATTTGGGATGATTACAACATATTTTTCTTCCATACATCAATTCCTGACGAACAAACTCATAGCTTGCATAATCACCTGTTTTGTCATTAAATTTCTTAGATCGAACATTTCTTAGTTCTGCTAAACGTTTAGCAGTTGTATTCAGATAAAATACTTTGCAGGGATCTATTTCATTCAATTCAGATGGAATTGGAAAATCTTTTACAATCGGAACATTTGCAACCAGCCATCCTTTAAAAGCTAGATAAATACTCAAGGGAGTTTTAAAAGTTCGAGATACTCCAATTAAAACAATTTCTGCTTTTCCAAGATCTTCAGCTCTTAATCCGTCATCATGTTTAAATGCAAAATTCATTGTTTCAACTCGTCGAAAATACTGTTCATTCAAATGCACAAAAAGACCAGGTTTCTGCGCTGGAGAGATTGCTAATAAATTCGATAAGCGTGAAAGCAATGGCCCCATAATATCGATTGTTTCTACATTATTTAACCTGGCCTGCTTTACAAGATATGAACGCATTTTATCGGAAACTAATGTATGAACAATGCAGTTGTGCTCTTTCTGGGCTTCTTCGATTAAACTATCAATTTGTTCATAACTTTTGATACCCGGTTTCCTAACCAAAGAAACAGCAACTCCAGCAAATTGTGTAAGTGCAGCATTTAAAGCCATCTCTGCTGTTTTACCAGTTCCGTCCGACACAATAATTACTTTCAGCATTTCTCCTTCCTTTTTTGATATCAAATCTCGTTGTTTGCTTCCAATATGTCAATACGTTAAAATTTATTAAAGTTAGAAATTAAAAAAAGGACTTGACAGGAAAAACTTATAGCAGTTTAAAGCCAATAGAAAACTAGTAGGAAAAGGAGTTATTATGAAAAAAGTTTTATTATTAGTAATTATTGCAGTAATGTTTTCTGGAATTTATGCCCATGAAGTAACCGCAAATTTCGATGTAGAAAGTGACAATGGAATGGGATTATCTTTTACACGAGGTGATCTATGGTGGGGTGATGGCACATATCTTGTAGATTTTATGATAACAGGAACAACTGAACAACCACTTGATTTCACTTTAAGTCAAGCTTGGAAGAAAGTTAATTTGTGGGATTTAGCCGATTTTCAGATTGGCCGAAATGTTTTATCAT
>JAIPJH010000072.1 GCA_021734245.1 Candidatus Cloacimonadota bacterium
AAACAGATCACAGAGATCCTCAGGGCAATTTCCAGTTTCCTGTTCGTGATAGTAAATTGTGTTTTTTATCGAGTTGTAGAGAATAATCATGTTTATAATATACTGCAATGTAATATTTTAATAAAAATAAATGGGGGGGTAGAATTATCGTGAATAACTAAAAAACAATTCATCCCGATTTTCTCTATCATTTTTTATCTCCCGAGAAAATTTATTTTCCGAATCTGATGTTTAAACGGCAGGTGTCAAATGGTTTTTTTTAATTATTTTATTCAGAGTCGTTTACAAAGCTTCAGCAGGTTTATTTTTTATTATTCAGAATAGTTAAGCTCGCTTTGATAGAAAATCTCAAATGAAAATACTTTCACATTCCAGATCTGGGATGATAATTATATATTTTTTTATTTGAAGATACTTCGTTATGAAAATTGGAGTTGAGAGTGAGCTCCACAAAGGAATTTCCAGAATCCATTTAGTACAAATCATTTGACATTCAAAACATACTCCAGAATTTGAAACCGATAAAAAATTGGATGGTGAAATGAGTATAAAATCTGAATCTTATGAGAACATAAACTTTTGTCAGCAGTGCGGTTCCAAACTGCAGCTGCAGGACGATCACGAGAAAAAACTGCGTCTTAAATGTTCCAATTGTGGATTCACATTTTACAAAAATCCCATTCCTGCTTCTGCCTGTGTTATTATTAATGATCAAAATAAGGTGGTTGTCATCAAACGAAAATTTGAGCCGAATGCCGGCGGCTGGGCACTTCCCAGTGGCTATGTCGAGATCGATCAAACTCCCGAAGAATGTGCCGCAGAAGAAATGCAGGAAGAAACCGGTCTGATTGGTGAAGTAGAAAAGTTTTTAGGTTATTATACCGATCATTCTCCCATCTATGAAAAAGTAATTTCTTTTGGCTTTCTGATGAAAGTGAAGGAAGGTGAGCTTCGTGCCGGTGATGACGCTGCCGAAGCGCGTTATGTGGATTGGGATGATCTGCCCGATATTTGCTTCCCATCGCATAAATTTTTTCTGCAACAAGCAATGAGGATAAGCCGCGAAGGTCACGAAAAACCACTAAGCTTTGATACTGAATTGTTGTATAAAGAAGAAGTTTATGAAATTGTGGGAGCTGCAATAGAAGTGCATAAGGAATTGGGAAATGGTTATTTGGAATCAGTTTATAAAGAAGCAATGGAAATTGTTTCCCAAAAAAGAAAAATTCCATTTGAAACTCAAAAAAAAATCCCGATTCATTTTAAAGGAACAAAACTCGATAAAGAGTTTGTTGCTGATTATGTTGGATATGATAAGATTATTGTTGAATTCAAATGTATTCCCAAACTTACCAAAGTTGAAGTAGCTCAGATAATCAATTATCTAAAAGCTACTGGCATGAAAGTTGGTGTATTGATCAATTTTAGAAGTAGGGGAAAACTGGAATGGAAACGATATATTCTAACATAACTTTTATGTTATAATCGAAATAAAATTGAATAAAATATGATAAATGAGAACACATTTCTTAATGAAACTTGGTGTTCTTAGTGGCAAATAAAACAAGAAACCAAATCTTCGTGGAATTTGGTGTTCTTAGTGGCTAAAAAGGAAATAAAAATGGAAATAAATAAAACTTACGAACCACAGAAAATTGAGAAAAAGTGGTATAAATACTGGTTGGATAATGGATTATTCACACCGGAAATTGATAAGAATAAAAAACCATACACGATTTTAATTCCACCACCAAACGTAACTGGTATTTTGCACATGGGTCACGTTTTGAATAACACTTTGCAAGATGTTATGATACGTTACAAACGAATGACTGGAATTCCTACGTTGTGGATTCCGGGAGTCGATCATGCTGGAATTGCTACGCAGAATATGGTTGAAAAAGAACTGGCAAAAGAAGGTAAAACACGCCACGATATCGGCAGGGAAGAGCTGGTTGAACGCGTTTGGAAATGGAAAGAAGAAAAGGGCGGACGCATCATCGAGCAGCTGAAGCAGCTTGGTTGTTCCTGCGATTGGACGAAACAGCGTTTCACCATGGATGAAGGCCTTTCCGATGCAGTTAAGGAAGTTTTTATCAGTCTCTATAAAAAAGGTTTGATCTACAAAGGAAAGCGCATAATAAATTGGTGTCCGCGCTGCGTTACTGCGCTGGCAAACGATGAAGTTGATTATGAAGATGATAAAGGCCACATGTGGCACATAAAATATCCATTTGTAGAACCTGTCTTCCTGAGCGGAGTAGAAGGAGAACAGAAGATTGAATATCTTACTGTTGCAACTACGCGTCCCGAAACAATGTTGGGCGATACAGCTGTTGCTGTTCATCCAGACGATAAACGTTATAAACAACTGGTTGGGAAGATGGTTAAATTGCCTTTAACTGATCGTGAAATTCCGGTAATTGCAGATGAATATGTAGATAAAGATTTTGGCAGCGGATTTGTGAAAATAACTCCAGCGCACGATCCCAACGATTATGAAGTTGGAATTCGTCACAATTTGGAACAGATCATCGTGATGGATGAACATGGAATAATGAACGAAGAAGCTGGAAAAGAATTTACAGGTTTAAATAGATTTGAGTGTAGAAAAAAAATCGTAAAAATGCTAAAAGAACAGGATCTGCTGGAAAAGATCGAAGATCACGATCATTCGGTTGGGCAGTGTTATCGCTGTGATACAGTGATCGAACCGTATCTTTCCGATCAGTGGTTCGTTAAAATGAAACCATTGGCAGCTCCAGCTATTGAAGCTGTAAAAGATGGCAGAATAAAACTTCAACCAGAACGCTGGACCAAAGTTTATTATCATTGGATGGAAAATGTTCGTGACTGGTGTATTTCCCGTCAGATCTGGTGGGGTCATCGCATTCCGGCTTATTATTGTCTCAGCTGTGGAAAGATGATTGTAGCCAAAGACATGCCGGATAAATGTCCGGATTGCGGACATGAGAAATTCCGTCAGGATGAAGATGTACTTGATACCTGGTTCAGCAGCTGGCTGTGGCCTTTCAGCACGATGGGTTGGCCCAAACACACGGAAGAATTAGATTATTTCCTTCCCACAAATCTGTTGATAACAGCTCCCGGAATTATTTATCTCTGGGTTGCCAGAATGATAATGAGTACGCTGGAATTTCAGAATAAAATTCCTTTCGATACTGTTCTGCTGCATGGAATGGTACTGGATGAACAGGGCAGAAAAATGAGTAAATCTCTGGGAAATTCTCCCGATCCAATCCATATAATTGAAGAATATGGGGCAGATGCTTTACGTTTCAGCATTATCTTCAATACACCAAAAGGACAAGATAGTTATTATTCCGAATCAATTCTTGAGACCGGCAGGAATTTTGCCAATAAGATCTGGAATGCTTATCGCTTCATGATGATGAACGTAGAAAAGATCGATAAAATACCTGAATCTGTCATCCTGAGCGGAGTAGAAGGATTAAAACTTGAGTTAGCAGACAAGTGGATTTACAGCCGATTGAACCAGGTTACAAAAGAGATCACAGAGCAATTGGAAAACTTGCGTATGAACGATGCAGCTTCACTTTTGATGGATTTCATCTGGAAGGAATTTTGCAGCTGGTATCTGGAGCTTTCCAAAGATAGAATTTATAATGAACAAGATAAGGAAGGACAGCTTACTGCAAAATACATTTTGCTGGATGTTTTCCAAACTTCCATGCGTTTACTGCAGCCATTTATGCCATTCATCGCAGAAGAGATCTGGCAGGGAATCAGAGAATTTTTCCCGCTGAAAAGTGAGAGTATTATCGTTGCAGATTTCCCGAAAGCAAATCAAGCAATGATCGATGAGAATATCGACAAAAACATGGAATTCATTCAGGAAACTATCACAGCTATTCGAAATCTCAGGAAGCAGGTAAACCTTGCTCCGGGCAAGGAAGTTGGCATTTCCATCAAAGTTGCATCAGAAGATCAGATAAAGCTCTTGAATGATTATCAGAGTTATTTTGCCAAACTTGCCAAGATTACTGATATGGATATCGCAGTTGATCTTTCCAAACCGAAATCATCTATCGCAGCTGTTGTTCAAAATATTGAGATTTATCTACCTTTGGAAGGTTTGATCGATCTTGATGCAGAACGTTCCAAACTGGAAAAACAGCTGGAAAAACTGGAAAAAGAATTGAAGGGCATTTCCGGAAAACTGAAAAATAAGAAATTCCTGGAAAATGCTCCTGAAAAGATTGTCGAAAAAGAAAAAGAGAAGTTTACTGAGATCGAAACAAAAGTTATCAAAACTCGTGAACTTCTGGATGGATTGAAATAAATATATGCGGGAGAGAACTCCCGCATTTTGTTTTTTATATTTACCAAAAAAAATCAGGAGAAAAAATTATGAAAAAGTCCCATTTAGTAGTATTGATCGCAATGATCTCGTTATTGTTGTCCAGCTGCTTCGACAGCACCTCTTCCGATCCCAAGCTTAATCAACCCACTGATTTCACGATCACTCAGCAAGATCTTACAGAGTTTGTTTTGAACTGGAGTGAAAACAGTAAAAAGGAAGACGGTTATAAAATTGAACGTAAATTTGACAATGAAGCCTGGCAGGAAATCGCTGATCTTGATGAAAACACGGATACATATCTGGATGATATTTCCGTGAGCAGAGAAAACTGGGAAATGGTTTACTACAAAGTTTATTCTTACGAAGGTGATGACACCTCACTTCCGGCAGAAGCAAATACTGCCATTGATTTTCCAGCTCCAACGAATTTAACAGCAACCTATTCCAATGATATTTTACTGGAATGGACCGATAATTCCGATGGGGAAGAAGGCTTTGTAATAGAAAGAAAAAAGAATACGGAAGAATATCAGGTAATTGCAACCACTGCTGCTAATATTGCAATTTACGTGGATAGCGATGTGCAGGCTGAAAACATTTATTATTACAAAGTTAGCGCATTTGTTGGCGATTTTCAATCGAGCACTTCCAATGAAGTTATGATCTCAACCCAGTCTAATCCATTAATGGCAGATTTTGAAGCTGATGTAACTTCTGGCTTTGCAACTTTAACTGTAAATTTCTCTGATCTTTCTACCGGGAATGTGATTTCCTGGGAATGGGATTTTGGCAACGGAGAATCATCTTCAGAACAAAATCCAACCGTACAATACACCGAAGCTGGAACTTACACTGTTGGTTTAACGGTTTATGATGGAATTTTTCAGCACACAGAAATTAAAGAAAACTATATAACTGTAGAAGAATCAGCAGGAATTTTCCAGGATGGATTTGAAAACTATGACGATTTTGCAATCGACTTTTCACCGTGGACAAATGTAGACGTAGATGGTGCAAATACTTATGGAATGACAGGTACTGCCTGGCCGAATGCATATGATCCGCAGGCTTTTATCATCTTCAATCCAGCTGAAACTGTTCCGCCCGTTACCGATGCCGATCCTTACAACGGCGATAAATATGCAGCTTGTTTCTCTTCCGCTTCTCCCACTTATCAGAATGACGATTGGCTCATTACACCTCAAATCTCTTTAGGAAATGGTAACATTCTTTCTTTCATGGCAAAATCTTATACAGATGAATGGGGATTAGAAAGATTCAATGTTTGTGTTTCTACAACTGGAACTGATCCTTCTGATTTCACGATAATTTCCGATGGTCCTTATCTGGAAGCTCCCACAGCCTGGACGAATTTCAGTTTCGATCTTTCCGATTATGATGGACAGCAGGTTTATCTGGCTATTCAGTGTGTTTCCGCAGATGCTTTCTTCTTAATGATCGATGATGTTCTTGTTTCTGATGGCACTGATTTCATTCCGACTTCAAGTCCGGTTGTGAATGGCAGAAATGTAAAAACAGAAAAATAAAGATTATTTGACAGAAAAAAAACTATTAAATTTGATGCGGAAGTAAGTTAATACTTCCGCATTTTTTGTGCGAAAGTGAATACTTTGATTTAGTACTTTCCAGTCGGGGAGGAAGGAGTAAAAAATGAGAAGAATTATCTTCATTAGTTTTATTATTTTATTATTTATATCCTGTGCAGAAAATCCCAATGACCCTGATGAGCCTTTAGAAGCGCCTTCCGATCTTATTTTAACTCAACTTAATATCCAAAGTATTTTATTGGATTGGCAAGACAACAGTGATGACGAAAATGGTTTTAGAATAGATCGCAAAATCGGAAATAATGAATGGGAAGAAAATTATCGAAATCTCCCTGCAAACACTGTTTCAATCATCGATTCTCAGTTAACTATATTTGACACTTATTTCTATCGTTTATGCGCTTACGATGCTGATGATTTTACGGATCAAATAGTTGAAACTATTGACTTCAGAGATATTGATAGCTTGAACGCTCCTTCCAACCTGGTGTTAACACAAGTCAGCCCTGAATCAATTAGCTTAAGTTGGCAGGACAACAGTTCACAGGAAGAAGGTTTCAGAATCGAAAGGAAGATCGGAGATAATGATTGGGAAGAAAATTATCATATTTTGCCGCCGAATATTCACTATTTCTATGATGAAAATTTGGATATAATCGACAATTATACATATCGGGTTTCAGCCTTTATAGGAGAAACTTATTCTGAATATATTGAAGATGATATCGATTTCTTTTTTCGGGATCTGTATGTAATTCAGCCAATTTTTACCGGGCAGCTGCATTTCGCATATAATGAACCCATATCATTTGTAGTAGAACTCCTGGATTCTAATGGTGAAATAGTAGATAGAGATTATGAAGTCTGGTTTAAATATTTGGTTTGCCCTGATGGTATGAATATTAACAATCAGGTTTTTGGTGTAGGAGATTCGCTTTCAGTTCTTTCCAACGATGGTTTAGTAGCTGTTACTTTGAATGCCGGTTCTCAAGCCGGAACTGCTGCAATAGAGATTTCTGCGGTTAATGTGCAAAATAATTGGATAAACACTATCAGATCTAATATTATTGTGCATTCTGGAATTCCTGAAAATATAGAACTATCTCACAGAGGTATCAATTCCGGACAAAACATGGGCGCAGGTGTTTGGCAGATCGAAGTCGCTGCTATCATAAATGATGAATATGGAAATCCCTATGATTATGGAACAGCAGTCTGGTTTTCTCTGGAAGATGCTCAAAATTCCGGAATAGATCCGGATTGGGCTGTAATTGGTGCAGCAGCTTACATTGGAAATGAAAATGCAAATGGTGATTCCACGGCAGGCGTTGCATATACATATTTGAATTATGAAGGCTCACATACAAATGATAGTTTGCTGGTTCATTGCGAAGTTGCACTATCAACCGGTTATTTTGAAGAAACTTTTTCTATGAACGTTCCGCTCCAATTTGGAGTTATTGATATAGTCGCCACTGGCGACCCGATAGTTTGGACACCCAATACAGTGGAAGACAGTTTAACAACAAATTTTACTGTATTAATAACTGATGAACAGAATAATTCGATAAATAATCAACAGATTTATTTTTCTGGAACTCACGGTCATCCTGTTGATATGGGAACTGATGAGGATAACAATGCATTTACGGAATTAACTGGAGTTGCACCAAATTCTTTTGGTCAAGTAGCCAAAGAGTGGACTTTTTACATATATGAATGTCCTCCACCTGCAGGAAACATCCCGGGAACTACTACAGCTACAATTACTATGTTTATTCCAGGAGCTGATGTACAAGAAGATATTCATATTACACTTTACAGATATCCATGATTTTTTTATTAAGAATTTGGAGGTAAAAATGGGAAATAAAAAAAAAACTGAAATTGTAAATAATTCAGGAAAAGAAAAAATAACAGAAAGAAAACTGAAATTTTACGAAAAATTGCGTGAAAAAATTTCCGGTTTCACAAACCGCAAAACTGGAGTAAAAGGCAGTAAAGTATTGGAATATGTTCTGGCTTTGCCAGATTTTTTCATTCTGCTTTGCCGGCTTACGGTTGATAAACGAGTTAAGACTTCACAGAAAGTTTTGGTTGGCGGCATCATTGCCTACGTAATGTCTCCAATCGATCTGATTCCCGATTTTATTCCTGTTATCGGTTATGTAGATGATGTTGTGCTGGTAGTTTTCGGTTTGAATATGATCCTGAATGATCTTGATCCTCAGGTTTTATTGGATAACTGGAGTGGAAAACAGGATGTGCTAAAGTTAATGAAAAAAACAACTGCTGCTGCTGAAGATATTTTGAGTAAAAATATACTTTCCAGAATAAAGAAGATTTTAGGAAAATTGGACAGGAAGTAATGAAACTACTCATCGCCACGCGTAACAAAGATAAAATAATCGAGATAAAGGAGATCTTAAAAGATCTGGATGTTGCGATAATCTCTGCTTTCGATATTCCCGGCATGCCGGATGTGATCGAAGATCGTGATACGATAGAAGGAAATGCGATCAAAAAAGCAGAAGAATGCGCTGCTTTTTCAGGGTTAAATGCTTTAGCAGATGATACCGGACTTTTTGTGGATGCGCTTGGTGGAGCACCTGGGGTTTATGCTGCCAGATATGCTGGAGAAAATTGTACATACAAAGATAATCGAGTTAAAATGCTGCGCGAAATGACAGGTAAAACCAATCGTAAAGCGCAGTTCAGAACTGTTGTTGCTTTTGCATCTCCCAAAGGAATCATTGCAACTGCCGAAGGAAAAGTTGACGGCGAAATAACAAATGAAGAAATTGGAACAGGTGGCTTCGGCTACGATGCGATCTTTAGAGCTACAGAAACAGGAAAGACGTTTGGTGAAATGAGTCAGCAGGAAAAAGAGAAGATAAGTCATCGGGGAAGAGCTTTCAGGAAGATTTTGCCGGAAGTTGTGGAAATAATTAACAACTAACTAAACTAACAAATATAATAATATAATTTTATTTTACATACAAAACAAAGCTCCCCTTTGGAAGGGGAGAAGAATCTGCACTCAAATGCAGATTCAGTGGGGTTTCTCAAAAAAAAATCTAATATGTGTTGAACCCCCTTTAAATTCCCCCTTAGTAAGGGGGACAAAAAAACGAATAAGGAGAAACGATAATGGTAAATCCAAGTATTTTTAGACAATACGATATCCGTGGAGTTGTAGATAAAGACCTTTCAAATGAAACACTTTATCTAATAGGAAAAGGTTATGGAACCTATTTACGCCGTTTAGGTGGAAAAACTGTTTCCATAGGCGGCGATATGCGTCTCAGCACACCAGCTTTCAAAGAAAATTTCATCAAAGGAATGCGGGAAGTCGGCATTGATGTTACAGATATCGGAATTTGTGCTACGCCGGTTTTGTATTATTCAATCTGGAAATTGAAAACCGATGGTGGCATAATGATAACTGCCAGCCACAATCCGGCTGAATATAACGGCATAAAAATGAATCAGGGCTTGCAAAGTGTTTATGGAGAGCAGATCCAGGAAATTTTGAAACTTATCCAGAGCGAAGATTTTGAAAGTGGGGAAGGGAAACTTGCTTATAACGATGAAATGGATGAGTCTTACAAGGATTATATTGTAGATAACATAAAACTCGAACGATCTGTAAAAGTAGTCGTAGATGGTGGAAATGGAGCCGGAGGGCCGTATTTGCCGGAAATCCTGCGTCGTTTGGGCTGCGAAGTTAAAGAAATATACTGCGAACCAGATGGAACTTTTCCCAATCACCATCCCGATCCTACCATAGAAAAGTATATGACCGACCTAATTGATATTATGAAAACTGGCGAATATGAAGCTGGTCTCGGTTTGGATGGCGATGCCGACAGGATTGGAGTGATCGATGAAAAAGGTAAAATGCTGTATGGAGATCAGATATTGAATATAATTGCGCGTGATTTCCTGAAAGATAATCCTGGAGAAAAAGTGATCGGTGATGTGAAATGCTCCAAGAATTTCTTCGATGATATAAAGAAACATGGTGGAATTCCCATCATGTACAAAACAGGACATGCCAATATCAAAAGTAAAATGCAGAGAGAAGGTTTGAAAATGAGCGGAGAAATGAGCGGACATATTTTCCTGAAAGATCGCTATCTGGGCTTTGATGATGCCATTTATGTTTGTGCCAGATTCGTGGAAATCATGAGTAAAACCGATATGCCCGTAAGCCAATTTCTGGCAGATCAACCCAAAATGTACAACACACCGGAGATCAAATATCCCAGTACCGATGACGGCAAATTTGAACATGTGGCACGAGTGCGTGATTCGTTTATAAAAGAAGGTTATGATGTGAACGATATCGACGGTATGAGAATCACTTTTAAAGACGGTTGGGGACTTTGTCGTGCTTCCAACACTACGCCGGTTCTGGTGCTGCGTTTTGAAGCAGAAACTGAAGAAAGGTTGGAAGAAATTCAGAAACTTATTACAGATAGAATTGAAGAAATGAAATAGAAAATTCAAACCTTGCGAAGCTTTTAAAACTTCTTGTGGAGATTGAGCTTCGCAAGGTTTTTTCTCGAAACTGGGTTTTCTCTATTTCGTTCCCAAAGAGACTTTGGGAAAGAGAAGACTCCCTTCTCATGGATAGGAGAAGGGTAGAGGATGAGGTTTATTTTCTTAAGGTTTCACAATCACTGCAATTCCATTTTTCCCATCTATCTTGATTTCAAGCGGTTTATCAAATTCCATGTGATGAAAGAAATCACCGGAAATTTTCTTATTTCTACACATCAACCAGTCCAAATCTAGAAAATCATTTTTGGAAGCAAATGGAACACTGAAATAGCCAACATTCATCGACATTAAGTTGTGGAAGAAGTGAGTTCCCTGCGAAGCATCGACATTAAATCCTTCAATTCCAACTTCTACAATAGCTTTGGCATTTGAGATCTGACTCCACATCACCGGAATTCCCAGAAAACGATCTCGCGATCCCCACCTGCCCGGACCGATCAGCAGATATGGCTTATTCTCATTTTTTAATGTCTCGTTTATTGCTTCGATCTCCTGCTGCATGATCTCAGTTTTTGTGTTATCAAACTTTTCCTGATCGAAAACCACAACGTTTTGGATATTTTCAATAACTCCGTTTCCCATGGCATGTTCACTGAAAAGCAGTAACTCATTTTTATCATATTTTTCAGGATCGATCTGCACAGATTCAGTTTGAATTTTCATTGGTCGAATCTGCAGAAGATAAAAAATATGATTTTCTTTTTTCAGATCCTTACTCAATTTGACGGCAAATTCGATCTCGACAGGCACTCCCATCGCTTTTTTGCAGATTTCCAGAACATTTGATAAAATTTCTCCCAACGGAAAATATCCGTGTTTTAGAATGTTCGGGAAATTAACAATGAGCGGACCTTTATTATGAAGCCCGACTTTCAAAGAATTATTTTCATGATCCCACACAGAAACCAAATGCTCCAAACTGCCATTATCTCTTAAATCTCGCAGTTTTACCTGAACTATCTCATCCTCGCAATTTTCATCATCAGCATTCAAATTTACAGCATAAAGCTTCTTCTGATTGTTGCGGATCATTTTCTCCATTGGAAGTATTTCCAATTTGGGATGGCGGGGACTGAAAAGATAAACGCTTTCTCCATCAACCACCGACTTTCCCAGACCAATGGCAAATGTTGCAATTCCATCGGAACTTTTCAGGTAGGAAGTAGGATAATAATTGTATGATTGAGCTACACCGGAAATATGTGGATAGTGCAAGCCTTCAAAGTTGGAGCCAACAATATTTTGAATTATTACAGCCATTTTTTCTTCTTCTACTTTATAATTTATGTTCCTGATATATTGTCGGGCATCTTTCAAATAGATAGATGCAAAAACTTTTTTGATAGCATCCATCAGTTTTTTCAGGCGAACATCCAGAGATTCATCACTATTGGTGAGCATGTAAGTATTATAAACACCCGCAAATGGTTGCGATTGGGAATCTTCCAGCAATCCAGATGAGCGTACTGCTAATGGATATTTTGCTGCTCGAAGAAGTTGTTTCAGTTTGATCTGCAATTTCCAGGAAAGTTCTCCTTTCAAGAACACATTTTCGATCATCACATCAGAAGCATTGATCTTCTGCAGAGCAGATACTGCATCATCTTTATCATGCCAGTTATTCAGCATTTTATTGCGATCGAAATTAAGATTTAGTATAGCTTTCTTAATTTTATTCTTCTCCATGAAAGCATCGAATTCGTTGGTTCCAATGATGAAAGTTTTGGGCGTTCTAATCGTAATATTTTCATACCAGTTATCCATTTCTGTAGCATGGATCAGCGAATTTAAGAAAGCCAGACCGCGACCCTTACCTCCCAATGAACCTTCACAAAGACGAATTATCTGTCCTTCCGGATCGATGGTAGAGCTATCAAATTCTATCACTTTACCTTTATTTTTGGCTAAACGTAATTCTTTAAAAGTGGAAAATAAGAATTCACGAAGTTCTTCCGGGTCTTCGAAAGATTCCACCTGCATCGGTTTTAATTTTCTGGCAGCTTTTATTTCACCGTGAGCAATAAGCCAGGCAGAGAAATTATTTCTTTTGGCATGGTACAGTATTGAATCAGCAGGAATTTTGGGCAACAGTGCTTCAAATTCCAGCATGTTGGAAGCCCGTGCAACTTCTTCATTTTTATTATTTTTAAATATCAAATCACCAAATCCAAGATTTTGCAGGATAAATTTTCTTAGATCCAACAGCAGTGTTTCAGAGTTTTTATGAAGGAAATTTGCCCCGAATTCTACTGCTTGAAGAGTGTTATCTACTTCCGAAGATTGCAGCATTAAAGCAATATCGAGATTTTCCTGTTTTATTTTCTGCATCAATTTCATTCCGGCAAGTTCATCTATATCCCCATTTTTGGGATATTTCACATCAGAAATAACGCAGATCAATTCATCGCGATAACGTTCAATAATTTCAACAGCATCTTCATAATTGTGAACGAGAAGAACTTTCGGTCGAACCCGCATTCTGCGACGTTTATTCACGATACTCAATTCGGCTGAGATCAATCTTTGGGTTTGATTCATGATCTCTGTATATAAAATCGGCAGGAAACGCGAATAATAGCGCACGGAATCTTCTACCAGAAGAATCACATTTACCAGTCCGTCTTTTGTGTCTCTGTCCACGTTCATCCGATCTTCCACATGTTTTATCATAGCCAGGAAAATCTTGCTGTCTCCATTCCACAAAAAGACATCATCGATGCATTCCATTTTTTCGGAATGGCGATTCAGATATTCGATATCGGATTCCATGTTCAACAGCAATAAAACGGGTATATCCTGATAATTCTTTTTAATTTTTTCCGACATCTCAAAAGGAGATATTTCTCCAATTCGCCTCATAGTGATAACCAGGTCAAATTCATTTTGATCCAACATCTTGAGTGCTTCAATTCCGGTGGGAACGCTGGTGATGCGTGGAATATTTCCTAAACTCAGTTGATCAAATTCGCCGAAAAACTGCTCCGATAAAATACCGTCTTCCTCAAATATAAAGGCATCGTAATATGTACTTACAAGAAGGATGTGATTGATCTTATTGTGCATCAGATTGTGATAACTGTTGGTCGAAAATTTTAATTTTTCAAAATAGTGATCAAGATTTTCCAATTTCATATTCCCTCATTTCTACTCGAAATTCATCTTACAATTACTTTCCAAATAGAATGAAGCTATTTTTTTGTAAATAAGAATTGACCTGTTTGGGCAAATACTTATCAGAAGTTCATGAAAAAAATTCAGTATTCAGATATTTATGATTGGGAATTTGAGATGATCTGTACTCGGCAGAAACACGATATAAAATTGTGGAAAAATCTGGCAGCCATTTATGGTGGGCAGATCCTGGAAATATGTTGTGGCAGCGGCAGAATCACGCAGGAATTGGCAGCGGTGGAATTTCAAATAATTGCTTTGGATAATTCTGCCGAAATGCTGACTATCCTGGAAAAGAAGAAATTGGATAACGTTCAAATCGTTCTGGCAGATATGAGAAATTTCCAAATTGATAGAAAGTTTAAGTTTGCCTTCATCAGCTATTCGTCATTCCAACAACTTCTTACTCAGGAAGATCAGTTCCAATGTTTGAATGCGATCAAAAGACATCTTGCGAACGATGGGGTTCTGGGAATCGATATCAATCCTCATATTTTGGAAGGACCTGAAACCACCGAAAATGAGATCGCTTTAATCGCAGATTATCCACCCAATAATTCCAGAATAACCATGTTCTCTTCCTATCAAATTGATCGAAAGAATCGAATTAAACACTGGAAAGATAAATATGTTGAAATTGATAAAACAGGTAATAAGCACGAATTTACAAATGAAATCTCACTTAAAGGTTATAATCGCAAGGAAATGGAAAAATTGTTTAATCTTTGCGGATTTGAAATTGTAGATGTATTCGGTGATTTCGATGGGGGAAAGGTGACAAAGGAAAGCTGGAATCATATTTACTTGTTAAAAAACTTTCTCTTGACCAAAAAAGACAGCTGATTTTTCTGCAAACAGATGTTGAATAGTTTTAGTGAGACAGCATCAAATCTATCTTCGGGGCAGGGTATAAATTCCCGACCGACGGTGAAAGTCCGTGAATCCCGATGGAATTGACTCAAAAGGAACGTTGAGTTAAGAGCTTCGAGATTGATTCGGTGAAATTCCGAAACCGACAGTACAGTCTGGATGAGAGAAGATAGGGAAAAGTGAACAAAACCACTTTTCTGTAAGCCCCGATGAACGGGGTATTTTTTTTTGTCTATTCATCGGAAATTCTCTCCCCAAAACCTTATGCTCCATTGGAGTTGTTAATTGAAATATATGAAGTTAGCTTTGCAGCTGGCAGAAGAATTTCGTGGCAAAACCAGTCCCAATCCGCTAGTTGGAGCTGTTGTAGTAAAAGCTGATAAAATTGTTGGAACAGGAGCTCATCAGTTTACTGGAGGACATCATGCCGAAGTTTATGCTTTAGAAGAAGCGGGAAAAAACTCACTAGGAGCTACTTTATACGTTACTTTGGAACCTTGCTGCCATTACGGAAAAACTCCTCCCTGCACAAAAAAAATCATAGAAACAGGCATTAGCAAAGTTATTGTAGCAACTCTTGATCCCAATCCACTGGTTTCTGGAAAAGGAATTCAGCAACTTCAGGAAGCTGGAATCCAAGTGGAAGTTGGACTTTGTGGACAAGAAGTTAAAGAGCAAAATGAAGTTTTCTTTAATTATATACATACAAAGAGACCGTTTGTTATAGCCAAAGCAGCAATTTCTCTGGATGGAAAAATCGCCACAAAAAATGGAGATTCCAAATGGATATCAAATGAACTATCAAGAAGAAAAGTTCATGAATTGCGTTCTCATGTAGATTCAGTCATCATTGGGAAGAACACACTCTTGAAAGATGATCCAAGACTCAATGTAAGATTGGAGGAAGAATCGGAAGGTCCGCAGAAAATAGTTTTAATGCCAAATTTGGATATTCATTTCGACCTGTTAACGAAAATGAATATCTACAAAAAATCAATCTCAAAACCTTTACTTATTGTTTGTCACAGATCAAAAACTAATAATAAGATAATATATGATTTTTCCCGAAATAATATTAAGTTAATTCCAGTTTCAGGAAAAGGTAACGAGTTAGATCTTAAAGAGCTTTTAATTGAACTGGGCAGGATGAAGATCACAAGCTTACTTTTAGAAGGTGGTAGTGAAATTTATTCGTCTTTTCTCAGTGCCGGACTGATTAATAAATTTCAAATATTCCAAGCACCCAAAATAATCGGTAATGATGGAATTCCCTTTATGCAAAATCTGAACATTGAAGCAATGGATGATGCCATCAAAATGAAAAACTCAAAAATCGAAATGTTAAACGATAATATACATTGGGAATTGATTCCTTAGGAAGACGAGGAGAGATAATGTTCACTGGAATAATTGAAGAAATTGGCAGAATCGAACGAGTCATAAAATCAGGATCAATGAGTTCTATTTCTATTTCATGCAATAAGGTTTTGGATGATATAAAATTGGGAGACAGCATAGCGGTAAATGGTATATGTTTAACGGTTAACTCTTTTGATAACAA
>JAIPJH010000073.1 GCA_021734245.1 Candidatus Cloacimonadota bacterium
CAGAAGCATATCCCATTGGGTATCGGATGCCGGTGCTGTGGTCTGAAGCGGTGATACATCCTGAATTGGTGCTTCGGTTTTAGCATTCAAGCCTGCAATAACGACTAATACTAATAAAACAAAACTTAGCTTTTTCATCTAATTTCTCCTTAATTTTTGTTCAATTTCACATACTTTCTTTGCGATATTAACATTCATTTAAACTAACTCTCCGAAAATATAAAAATTAATAATTATTGAATTATTATTTTGTTAATTGAATCTTAGAACTTTATATAAAGTGTCAACAGATAATTATAAAAATTTCTTTATATGAAATAAATTTATGTTCTTATCCTTAGCAAACAAACAAGTTGCAATCTAAAAAAATATATCGATTTTTATTCTTCTTCTGAAAAAAGATAAACCTCATCACCTTTTTTCTGCATTCCAAGTTCGCGTGCTTTCTTTTCCCATATCTGTTTATCATTTGCCAGTCTTTCATTCTCTTCTCGCAAACGATCATTATCTTCTAAAAGATCTTCCAGTTCCTTTTGCACATTCGCCAATTTTCTTTTCGTATCAAATCGTCGATAATAGCTGTAACTATCAAACACAAAAATGTACAATAATAAAACAATAATAATTCCGTAAAAAATAATATCTTTCTTTCTAATTTTCATTTGAAATCCAGAATGATCGTTTGTTTTGTTTGGAAGTCATCAGCTTCAAGTTTCAAAATATTTGAATCTACCTTTCGGCAGGAAGGTATTAAATCTAAATAAGCCTCTTTTTTCGCAATTGGAAAATCCAGAACTTCCGTTTTATAATGCATGGGGAAAACTATTTTTGGTTTTATCTTATCTACAATTTTCTTAGCCTGAACAGCATCAATGGTGAAATGTCCTCCCACAGGAATGAAAAGTACATCGATCTTGCCAAGTTTAGAAATCATTTCATCGTTCAGGTCGTGTCCCAAATCACCGCAATGGAGAAAAGTTTTTCTATCTAAGGTAAATTTCATTAACAGATTTTTGCCTCTTTTTCCACCTTTTTCTTCGTCATGCCAGGTTGGAATGGTCTTGATCTCTACCCCGGAAATATTATATTTTCCTTCATTATTAATTTTTTGGAAGTTACCAGTAATCAGATCAAAATTATTGTGGTCAAAATGATCATGAGAACTGAGAACAATATCGGCTGTTTCATTTTTGGGAAGCGGATAACCAATATCCGTGAATGGATCGGTGATAACTGAAACTTTATCATTCCAGATTTTCCACATACTATGTCCAAACCATTTAATATTTATCATTTTCACCTCCAAAATTTTATTCACGATGAGAGAATAACATACTTGTTTCAGGAATCAAGGAAAAAGTTATTTTACTACAAATTTAGCCAGAAAACTTTTCTTTACGTACACCACTCCATACGGACATAATTCGTGACAACACATACATTTAATACATTTAGAATGATCGATAATCGGATGAGAATCACCTTTTTCCAGTTTCATCGCCTGCACCGGACAGCTATCCACACAAACTCGACACAAACGGCAGCCATCTCTAAAATCGGGATAAACCTGGAACCATTTGCGGAAAAGATTTTTTAAGAATTTTGGAGAATAGGCTAAAATTTTTACAAGCGTTTTTACACCTTGAATTTTCACATTGGGAAAGGTGAAACTTTTCCATTCAGAATCAATCTCAATTTCAGAAGTCTGGAGATTTTCAATTTTCAAAACCGAGATGATATAATCTAATTTCTGGGGATCAAAACCCATCATTGCAGAAGCTACATAATCCAGAGCCGGTGCTGATTCACTGGCAAACATCACACCAAAATTACGGGGAATTCCTGCCGAAGGACCCTCACCTTCCATTCCCAAAATTCCATCCATTAAGTTAAAGGAAATTTTTTCGTGAACACTGTCATATAAATTGGAAATGACTTTCCCGAAACTGATGTGATCGGGATTTTGCTTGTGATAATCGGATTTTTTGAGTCCGGGAATAAGTCCGTAAAGATTTTTAACCGCACCTGTAAATGACATCAAACTGTGAGTTTTGTACTTGCAAACGTTGATCACAGCATCAGCTTCCCAGAAATATTTGGAAGTATTGAAAATCATTTTTTTAGATTTTGTTTCCTGCACTCCGCCTTCACTGAAATTGAGAAGTTTAATATTGAATTTCTCAGCAAGTTGTTGCATTCCTGTTTCCTGCCACACTTTTTTGGTAGAAGTCGTTCCGCCCTGGCTGTCACCCAGCCAGACTTTTTTATCTTTTTCCAGCAGAATTGAAATCAATGCTTCCAAAACTACAGGATGAGTCGTGACTGCTTTTTCGGGTGGAAATGCACCGAGTAGATTGGGTTTAATCAGGATCGTTTTTTTACCTTTCAATTTCGACCAGAAAGGAAGTGTTAGCAGAAAAGAGCGGATCTTTTCCAGATCGTAGCTTTCAATTTTTTCGATATAAACTTTCATTTCAACCTCCTCGGTCCCCCTTGACAGATTAATTCCTGAAGTCATGGGCTATTAACACATACTTTCAGGAAGCTTCCTTCGTTCATTAACCTTGAAAAGATTTAAAAGCCTTTTCTCTTTGCTGAACCTTTTCAAGGGTTTTTCGCTCAAACTAACCGTTCGGAAGGTTTCCACATTTTTAAATGTCAACCTTGCGAAGGTCGAGAAAAGCAAGAAGTCCGAAAACCTTCGCAAGGTCTTCTTATTTAAATTTTTCCATGCCGCTGAAGTCGCGATATTGATCAAAACTTTCCAGCATTCGATTATCATCATCACTTAATTCATTTGTAACAATACGAGAGATCAATTCTCCCAAACCAGGGCCGAGCATAAATCCCTGCCCGCACATTCCCACGGCATTGATCAGATTTGGAATTTCTTTCGTTTTTGCTACAATCGGAAATCCGTCCGGCGTCATGGGATATTGTCCACGCCAGGTTCTGCGTACTTTCAAGTTCGTAAGTCTGGGATAAATATCAATCATGCGTTTTGTGCAGAGTGGCAGAAATTCAGAAGTTGCATCGTTATCGATTTCCACGATCGGCGGATCGGGAGTAATGCAGAACACAACTTGACCTTCGTTATTTTGATAAAAATAATAATTTGCCGATCCGGGAGCTTTGCGCAGATCGACCACCATCGGTTCGAAAAATCTGGCAACTGGCTCGGTAATTCCAGCTTCGTGATTATCAGGATTAACCGGCAGATTCATTCCAACCATTTTCCCAATATCTTTAGCATAATTTCCTGCAGCATTGATCACAAAATCTGCCGAATATTTTCCTTTATCGGTTACAACTTCAGTGCTTTTATTTCTCGTCAATTTCAGATCGATCACATTCTCTTTAAATTTATATTCTGCACCATATTCAAGACTCTTAAAATAAAATGCATTCATAGAAAGAAGTGGCGAAGCTGAGCCATCTTCTGGCGAATAAGTTGAACCCAACAAGCCATTCATATTGATACCAGGAACCAACTTTTGATATTCTTCAGGTGAAATCCATTTTATGTTCAAGCCAAAACTATGCTGGATCTTCATCAATTCTTTTAACGTTCTTTCAATATCTTTGGTGTAGGCAGGAAAGCTGTAACCACCTGAAATCCAACCAATATCGTCACCAAATTTTTCTTCCCAGGTTCTAAAAATTTCAATGCTGCGCTGACAGACTTTGATCTTTCCAAAATCAGAGTGAGTTGCTCTGATACCGCCAATTGCTTTTTTGTTGTTTGCCTGCCCGGCAGAAGCCAGAGAATCGATCACCAGAACTTTTAATTTTTTCTCTGCCAAAGCCATCGCTGTGGGAACGCCGACCGAACCGGCCCCGATGATAATTACATCATAATTACTCATTTATTTTCTCCAAGTTTTAATCATTTACTTACCAAACCTTGAAAAGGCTTCTTCCGCGATTTCTTCCCGCTTAGCACTTTCAAGGTTGATCTCATTAACTCTGAAAGTCTCAAGTGCAAGAATTCTCGTGAGAGAGCTTTTCAGAGTTTTTCTCCTTCTGTAAATTTTCCCATCGGCACTTCCACGAAAAGTGGTCTCCGTGTATTTTCCTCTATTTCCTGCAGCGGAATGCCTTCCTGGCGGAAGATCTGTTTGATCAGGTTGTCGCAGGTCTTAGCTCCGCAAGGTCCCATGCCTGCTCTGGTTATAGCTTTGATCTGATTCAGATCGGTAATTCCCTTTTTGATGAGTTCCCGAACTTCCTCAGCTGAAACTCGTTCACACAAGCAGACCATTTCAGCGTCGGAGATCTTTCCTTTTTTAAGTTTTTTATCCGTTTCTTTGGAAATTTCATCTTCCTGTATTTGAAAGGAAACAACTTTCTTGGCTGCATTTTTGGGAATTTTCAGATCGATCAGTTGAGTGCGATTATTCGATTTTATATCCATCACTTTCGTCACTTCAAAACTTCCCAAATCGTTTCCATCGATATCCACACCGGTAACAAAGTCACCGTCTTTCACCGGCATATTTCCAACTTCGTAAGGAACAGTAACCACAGGATTTTGGGCATCTTTGCGGAAATCGACCAGAGTAATTGCCAGTCCCGGACAGATCGCCACGCATTTTTTACAACCGATACATTTTCCTTCGTATTCCGGCAAACCCATGATCGGATCACCCTGCATATTGATGGAATTGGTGGGACAGATCGTGCTGCAGGGATTGCAGGGAATTTCCTGAATACAATGAATTATCGGCATCACGCCGGTTTCATTTTCTGGAACTTTCTGCGGATTTATATCACCCGGATGAGATTTAAGGATGGCAGCTTTTTTGTACCAGCTCTCTGGAATATCTTCCACATCGGCACCAATTTCTTTGGCAATTTTCAAGCCCATGATTTTGCCGTTGAACATGGCAGAAGAAGCTTCGGCAATTTCCAAGGCATCACCGGCTGCAAATACTTTGATACCGGCGGTTCTGGCTTCTTCCACAAATTCATTTACCGATTCCAGACCAACTGCAATTAATACCGTATCACATTCAAAAGTTTTCTCCGTTCCGGCAATCGGCTGGAAGTTTTTATCGATCCGGCAAATTGTAACAGATTCCACCGATTCTTCACCATTTGCTTTGAGAACAGTGTGAGAAGTGTAGATCGGCACTCCCAATCGTTTCAGTTTATCAGCATGAACTTTATAACCGCCGCATTTTGGTAGAGCTTCCACCAAACCAACAACTTCAATTCCAGCCTGCAGGGCATGATAGCCGGCAATGAGTCCAACATTTCCACCACCAACGATAAAAAGTCTTTTGGTTGGTCGCACCAGATCGCGGTTAACCAGAGTCTGAAAAGCTCCCGCTCCGTAAATTCCGGAAAGTGTATTGCCTTTGAAACGCAGGAATTTTTCACGCGCTCCGGCTGCATTTAAAACGATTTTCGGCTCTACCAGTTTATAAACACCATCTTTGATTATCCCGACTTTTTTATCTTTAAAAACATAAAGAGCTGTGCTGCTTGTCCACACATCGATGTTTTCGTTGTTCATCACAGTTTCAGCCAGCATTTTGCCGATATCATTTCCACGCGTTCCGGCATAAGAATCTTCCACCGATCCGAAAAATTTGTGAGTCTGTAAAACCAGCTTTCCACCCAGTTTACTTTTATCATCCACCAGCAGAGTATTAACGCCGTTTTCTCCAAGTTGAATGGCAGCCGAAAGACCCGCCGGTCCACCTCCGATAATCAGCACATCATAATTCAAAACTTCGATGTTTCCAGTTTCCGCAGGTTTTGCTGTATCGGGTAAAACTGGCAATCCTTCCACGCTTTTCACCTGCATGTTTTCGGTAACTTCCGTCATGCAGCTTTTCACGGGAATGCCATCAGCGATCACAGTACATTTGGCACATTGACCGTTTGCACAATAAATTCCCTGCGCACTGCCGCCTTTGTGATGATGACCAAAAATCTTGATACCATTGGCAAAAAGAGCTGAAGAAATAACTTCACCTTCCGCAGCGAACAGCTTTTTTCCATTCCAGTAAAAAGGAACGGAACCACGCTCCGGAACCGGCAGAATGGGATGTTCTTTGATCCGATTGTCCACCATTTACTACCTCATATTATTTATTATTATTTTGCCTTTTAAAAATTTTGGAGAGGAATCAATGTCAAGCAAAAGGTTGGTTTTCAGCAGTTTGGAATGAGTCGATTTTTTCAGCTTGACATTCAGGTTGTCAGTATATTGATTTCCTTAAAAAAAATGGTGAAGATAAACTTCCGATTGTACGTAGTTCATCGGAATGTTGAGCTTGAAACCTTCGCAATGGCACAATTCCCCTCTTGAGAGGGGTGGTCCCGAAGGCATTCGGGATCGGGGTGTGTAGATACTTGCGAACGTTTGTGACAAATTTAAATTTTTAACATTCGGAAGAATCCCAAAACAAGTTCGGGATACATTCCGAAGTTTGTAAGGAATAAAATGAAAACTATCCAAGCAAATCTGGTTGATATAATTTCGAAAACCATTTTTCCCGCAAAATTATATTGGCAAGATGGTCGAATTCTTAAAATTGAGAAACTTCAAAAAGAAGTGAAAAAATTTCTTATTCCAGGTTTTATCGATGCTCATATTCACATCGAAAGCACGATGCTCACGGCGCAGGAATTTGGCAGAAATGCATTTCAGCACGGCACGGTTGCCGTGGTTGCCGATCCTCATGAAATTGCCAATGTTCTGGGAATCGACGGCGTAAAATTCATGATTGAGAATGGCAGGAAATCTCCGCTGAAATTCTTTTTTGGAGCGCCTTCCTGCGTTCCTGCCACACCCTTTGAAACCAGCGGAGCAGAACTCGGTCCGAGTGAAATCGAAGAACTTCTCAGAATGGAAGAAATAACTCATCTGGGCGAAATGATGAATTATCCGGGCGTAATTTCTGAAGATAAAACAGTTGTAAAGAAACTGGCTTTAGCTCGAAAATATCACAAACCGATCGATGGTCATGCACCGGGTTTGCTGGGGAAAAATTTGAAAATTTATGTTCAACACGGAATTACAACCGAACATGAATGCACCACAAAAGATGAAGCTTTGGAAAAGCTGGAAGACGGCATCAAAGTGATCATTCGGGAAGGTTCTGCCAGCAAAAATTATAACGAGCTGATTCCAATTGCCAGAGAACATTATCAGAACTGCATGTTCTGCTGTGACGATCTGCATCCGCAGGATTTGCAGAAACGTCATATCGACTGGCATGTAAAAAATGCTATAAGATCTGGATTGGATATTTTCCAGGTTCTGCAAATGGCGTGTTTAAATCCGGTAAAACATTATAAACTCGATGTAGGTTTACTGCAAGTTGGTGATCCGGCAGATTTTCTATTGGTGGAAGATTTTCAGGAAATAAAAATCCTGGAAAATTACATTGATGGAAAGCCGACTTTGCAGGAATCAGAAACCCAAGAACCCCCAAAAATCAACATCAAAAATAATTTTCAAATTAATGAGATAAAAGAAGAAGATTTTGCCGTTCCTGCCAGAAATGGTAAACTACGCGTGATCAAGGCTTTGGATGGTTTTGTTCTTACGGAAAGTGAAATCATGAAACCCAAAATCGAAAAAGGTCTTACCGTTGCCGATATTGATCGTGATCTGCTGAAAATTGCAGTTGTAAACCGTTACCAAAATACCAAACCTGTAGTCGGATTCATTACCGGTTTTGGTTTGAAAAAAGGTGCAATTGCTTCTTCCATTGCGCATGATTCTCATAATATCGTTGCAGTGGGAACCGATGATAGATCAATTACCAAAGCTGTGAATTTGATCATCCGGAATAAAGGCGGCATTTGCGCTGTTGATAAAAATTCTGCTGAAATCCTATCTCTTCCAATTGCTGGAATTATCAGCGATAAATCCTGCCAGGAAGTTGCAGAAAAACATGAACTTCTGGAACAAAAAGCAAAAGAACTTGGATCAACTTTAAGTGCTCCCTTCATGACGCTTTCCTTCATGGCGTTGCTGGTAATTCCCAAACTGAAAATGAGCGATAAAGGACTGTTCGACGGAGAGAAATTCGAATTTGTGGATTTGTGGATTTAATGGAAAATAGTCTGTTCACCTTGTCACATGATCTGCGACATGTGACAAAGTTGCAAAACTTGTCTTATGCGCCATCGGTGTTATGAGACAAGTTGAAAGAAATGATGATTTTGAATATTAAATCGTGAACATTCGGAAGAATCCCGAAACTAATTCGGGATACATTCCGAAGTTAATAAATTCCCCTCTCTTGTTTTGAAGAGAGGGGCAAGGGGTGAGTTTACCTGATCGGCACTAAAATATCATATTCTGAGTTTTCCGGATCTTCCGGCTTGAATCTGTCATCATACCATTCGATCTCTTCGTGCAGATAGAATTCATAATCGACCTGCTGAATCCAATCGACCGATATAAATTTGTAGGTTTCATGCAGTTTTTCGAACGAACCTTTGTGCGTGAAGACAGCATATTTGGCAGCTGGAATTTTGTGCTCGGTCAAAGCTTCCGGAATTTCGACATTTTGATCTGCGATCACAGCAGCCATATAATACCAGGTATCATCTGGTTCGGGTTGCTGTTCCAGATATTTTGGCTCGGGAAAACAAATTCCCACCGTTTGTAATTTGCGAAGGTTTTCATTTTTATTGATGTGAGACAAAAATTCGTCCCACAAAGCAGCTATCTGCTCTTTACTTTCTCGGGTTACAATTTTGCGTTTGATGCCGATAACGCGGATTTCGGGCATGTCTTTAATCTTCCAATCCATTTTCATATCTCCTTTTGTTATGCGGCAGATCTGCACTTTCAGCCTCGGCGTATATTTTATCAATTGATTTTCTTTTCTAAATTTTTCGGGAGTGCTGCGAAATTCTTTTTTGAAAGCGCGAATGAAGGATTCACTGGATTCAAAACCATATTCAGTAGCCAGTTCCTGCACTTTTTTATGGGAATGCAAAAGTTCTCTGGCAGCTTCGGAAAGCCTTCTCTCGCGGATATATCCTTTCAAAGTATAACCTGTAAAACCATAGAAAATCCGCATGAAATGATACAACGAAAATCCCGCACGATCTGCTACAGATTCCATTTCAAATCTGCTTTTAAGGTTATTTTCGATGAAATTCACCGAAGAATTTAAGGCTCTTTGATAGTCCGGCATATCACTCCTTTTCTAATTATTGATCTTTTTTGCTCATAGTATTTTGGGAAAAAGTTGTAAATCTATTTTTTTTTGCATGCATCCCCGAAAAATTTGGAAGGTATAAACCTAATCTATTGCAATAAATGAAATTGTTGCTATTTTACTTGGCCAAAACCTTATCCAGCAAAGCCCACGAATTCATTCGTGGGAATCTTGATACCAGAAAGATATCGGACAAGGGTTTCAACCGTTTGCACAAAAAATAAACCATTGAAATGGTTACTATAAAAGGCTTTGTTTGCTTTTCCCATGAATAACCCAGTGAAATTGGATTGATTTCACAGGTTAAAAATTCATGGGCTTGAAAAAATGAAATTATTGTGTTTTTTTTGTTGCTTACTGGAAAATAAATATTTTTCGGGGGATGCGTGATTTTTTTTTGTTTTTGACATATACTTATACATTTATCTATTAGGAATAAGGGAGGAATTCAAATGGAAGAAACAAATAAATCTCACGATCTGATCTACACATTGAACGAAAAACCACCTGTTCGCGATTCGATCTTTGCCGCTCTGCAGCATCTTCTGGCAATTTTTGTCGGCATCATCACTCCAACTCTGGTTATTGGTGGAATTTTAGGATTGGGAAAAGAAATTCCCTATCTTATCAGCATGTCACTGATAGTTTCTGGAGTAGCTACATTTATCCAGATCAAAAGAATTGGACCTATCGGTTCGGGACTTCTCAGTATTCAAGGAACCAGTTTCGCCTTTTTAGGTGCAATTATAGGAGCTGGATTTCTGGTGAAAAATGCTGGTGGCGGACCGAAAGAAATGCTGGGAGTGATTTTCGGAATGTGTTTCTTTGGTGCATTCATCGAGATGATCCTCAGCAGATTTCTACATCATCTCAAGAAGGTCATCACACCCACAGTCACAGGGATTGTCGTCTCTCTGATCGGACTCAGTTTGATCAAAGTCGGTCTCACCGATATGGCAGGCGGACAATGGTTATTAGACAATAAACCAGAGCAATTCGGTAATTTAGAAAATCTGGGTTTGGCTTTCCTGGTTCTCATCACGATCGTCTTCTTCAATCGCAGCAGGAATCAATTCCTGCGTATGAGTTCCATCGTGATCGGTTTGATAATAGGTTACATAGTTTCATTATTTTTAGGAAGGATCGATTTGAGTGGATTGATAGATCTTCCTATTATCAGCATTCCCATTCCTTTTAAATATGGCATCGGTTTTCGCTGGGAAGCTTTCGTTCCCATTGCTCTGGTTTATCTCATTACAACTATCGAATCCATCGGTGACCTGACTGCCACTTCCATGGTTTCTAAAGAACCAATACGCGGTGATCTTTACATTAAAAGGATAAAAGGCGGAGTATTGGGAGATGGTTTCAATTCTGCCATGGCAGCCATTTTTAACACATTTCCGAACACAACTTTCAGTCAGAATAACGGTGTGATCCAACTTACCGGAGTTGCCAGCCGTTATGTGGGAATGTATATTGCCGGTTTTCTGGTTTTGCTGGGTTTATTCCCTGTTATCGGCGGTGTTTTTCAGCAGATGCCGAAACCTGTTTTAGGAGGAGCTACTATCATTATGTTTGGAACGGTTGCAGCAGCAGGAATCAAAATAATTTCTTCTCAGAAGATTGATAGAAGAGCAATGATGATAATTGCTATTTCTTTCAGTATGGGTTTGGGAGTCCAGCTTGTACCGCAGGTCCTGAATCATTTTCCTGAGACATTAAAGAATATTTTTTCCTCTCCCATTACAACCGGAGGCTTGACAGCAATTGTAACTAACCTAGTAATTCCTGATCGAAGTAAATAATTCCTGAAGATGCTGTTAAATATTGTTTCACTAAAATTATATTTGACAGCATTTTATCATTGGAAATGTTCGTACCATCTAAACGATAAAAGGCGCGACCTGCTTTGAAATCCCAATAAAATATGTGAAAAAAACCTTGAAAAGGTTACAATTGGAGAGATTCCTTTTTTGTAAATCCTTTTTAACGGTTAAAACTCTGAAAAGCTCTCTTTCGAAAGCTCTGGCACTTGAGACTTTCAGAGTTGTTGAAAAAAAAACTTGAAAAGGTTACAATTGGAGAGATTCCTTTTTGTAAATCCTTTTTAACAGTTAAAACTCTGAAAAGCTCTCTTTCGAAAGCTCTTGCACTTGAGACTTTCAGAGTTGTTGAAAAAAAAACCTTGAAAAGGTTACAATTGGAGAGATTCCTTTTTGTAAATCCTTTTTAACGGTTAAAACTCTGAAAAGCTCTCTTTCGAAAGCTCTTGCACTTGAGACTTTCAGAGTTGTTGAAAAAAAAACCTTGAAAAGGTTCAGCAGGAAGAAAAGCCTTATAAACCTTTTCAAGGTAACAAGAAGGAGTCTGTATGAATTTAGAAATTCGTGGTGCCTGGATCGTGACACCAACCGAAACGGAAATCCTGGTAGAAAAGAAAGACATCTATATTTTGGAAGGAAATATCTACTTTTCCAAACCATTTGAAAAAGCAGATCGAATTATTGATGCTACCAACAAAATCGTTTTCCCGGGATTTGTAAATGCTCATCATCACATCTATTCCACACTTTCCAAGGGTGTACCTTGCGAGGTTCCTTTTAAAGATTTTGAAGGTAATCTGAAACAGCTCTGGTGGACTCTGGATCATTCTCTGCAAAAAGAAGATATGATCCTTTCTACTGCTATCGCTGCCAAAGATTCGATCAAACAGGGAGTAACAACAATTTTTGACCATCACATTTCCGGCTACACCGAAAACTCTCTTACGGATATGTCAGAAGTTTTTGATGCCTATGGAATCAGCGGAACGCTGGCATTTGAGCTTTCCGATCGAAATGGAGAAGAATTTTTTCAAAAGTCATTAGATGAAAACGTGCGTTTTGCCAAAGCTCAAAAAGGTAAATCGGTACAAGGCATGATCGGTCTGCACGCCAGTTTCACACTCAGTGATGAAAGCTTGCAGAAGATCGCAAATGCATCACAGGATTTTCCAGTCCATGTACATGTGGCAGAAGGTGAGATCGACGGCATCCAATGCCTGGAAAAATATGGTAAAGGTCTTATCGAACGCTTTGACAGTTTTGGATTATTGAGAGATAATTCGCTTCTCATCCATTGCAGTAATCTGACCGAAAAAGACATCGAAATTCTGAAAAACCGAAATGTGTTTATTGCTCAAGCGCTCGATTCCAACCTGAATAACGCCTTGAATGTAGGAAATATTTCCCAATTTATTTCGGAAGGAATCAAAACCACTGTCGGTACTGATGGAATGCATTCCAGTGCGATGAAAGCTTACAAAAATTCGTTGATCTTCACAAAGTTTTTGAACAAAACACCAGACATCGGTTATCCGGAAATGCAAGCGCTTTTCTTGAATAGTTTTAAACTGAAAAAAGCATTTGGCTTGCCGCTGGGTGTTCTGGAAGATGAGTCTGCCGATCTGGCAATATTCGATTACGAACCGGCAACGCCATTCAACACAGATCAATTCCTGGGACATTTCATTTTCGGCATCACCGAATCTCGCTGCCAATATGTGATCAAGAATGATGAAATCCTACTCGATGATTATCATATAACCAAAGATTTGTATCAAGATTTGTTCGAAAGAAGTTGGGAAATTTCCGGAAAGATGTTTAAAAGATTTGAAGAGAATAAGAAGTTGTATGAATAGCCTGAAAAGCTCTCTTCCAAAAAAGTCTTGCATTTGAGACTTTCAGGGCATAAACAACCTTGAAAGTGCTAATAAATGAAAACCCTGAAAAGCTCTCTTCCAAAAAAGTCTTGCATTTGAGACTTTCAGGGCATAAACAACCTTGAAAGTGCTAATAAATGAAAACCCTGAAAAGCTCTCTTCCAAAAAAGTCTTGCATTTGAGACTTTCAGGGTATAAACAACCTTGAAAGTGCTAATAAATGATAGCCCTGAAAAGCTCTCTTCCAAAAAATTCTTGCACTTGAGACTTTCAGGGTATAAATAACCTTGAAAGTGCTAAGCAAGAAGAAATTGTGGATGAAGCCTTTTCAAGGTTAGATTGAAGGAAACAGATGATGATTTATAAAAAAGACAATTTCTATCACGTTTATAATAGAGGATGTAACAAAGAGCGCATTTTTTTCGATGGCACTGATTATCAGAAACTTCTGCAAAAGATGAAGAATACAAAAGCTTCTTATGGAATAGAAATAATTGCATATTGTTTGATGCCAAATCATTTTCACTTCCTTCTTTTTCAATCAACTGATACACCAATTTCTAAATGGTTAAAAGTACTATTTTCTGGTTACGTTCAATATATAAATCGTAAATATAATAGATCTGGAACTCTTTTTGAAAGAAGTGCAATCCCAAGATTAATCACGAACAATAATTACATTATAAGAGCATGTCATTATATCCATGCAAATCCATTAAAACACGGTTTTGTTAGTGAAGCGGTAGATTGGAATTATTCTAGTCTAATTTATTATCTCGAAGGAGATTTTAGATTTATTGACAGTAGAGTTAATCACTTATTCTTTTCTAACCGTAATTATAAGAATGAGTTTGCAGAATATGTGGAAAATAAGTATTATCATGATGAATACCCTGAAAAGCTCTCTTCCAAAAAAAACTTGCACTTGAGACTTTCAGGAGATAAATAACCTTGAAAGTGCTAATAAATGATAGCCCTGAAAAGCTCTCTTACAAAAAAGCCTTGCACTTGAGACTTTCAGGGTATAAACAACCTTGAAAGTGCTAATAAATGATAGCCCTGAAAAGCTCTCTTCCAAAAAAAACTTGCACTTGAGACTTTCAGGGGATAAATAACCTTGAAAGTGCTAATAAATGATAGCCCTGAAAAGCTCTCTTCCAAAAAAGCCTTGCACTTGAGACTTTCAGGGTATAAACAACCTTGAAAGTGCTAAGCAAGAAGAAATTGTGGATGAAGCCTTTTCAAGGTTAATAAATCCGGCTTCGAAAACTACGCCGGGACAAAGGAGAAAAAATGAGCGACATAATGATACCAGTAAAATTTGAAAAATTATTACATTGGATTTTAGAAGAATACAAAAAAGAGAAAACTATCTTCGGAATTCATGAAGAAAAGTTTTATAAAAAACATGATAAATCATTCATAACAATTTTCGGAGAAAAATGCGAAACAGCTCTGGGACCGGCAGCCGGACCTCATACTCAGCAGACGCCAAATATAGTAGCAGCTTATCTAACAGGAAGCAGATTCTTTGAACTTAAAACCGTGCAAATTTTGGATGAGCTGGATATTGAAAAACCCTGTATAGAAGCAACTGATGAAGGTTACAACACAGAATGGAGTACCGAACTAACTGTTCCTCAAGCTTATGAAGAATACCTGAAAGGCTGGTTTTTGATTCATGTTGTGAATAAAATGTTCGGTTTATCCAGGCTGGATGAACGTGCTTTTATTTTTAATACGAGCGTCGGCTATGATCTGGCTGGAATCAAGCAGAAAAAGGTCGATGACTTTATCGAAAACTTGAAAGATGCTTCTAAACATCCTGTTTTCCGAGAATGTGAAACTGTCCTGAAAAAAGCAATTTCAACTGGAGATATTCCCGGGATTAATGATCCTGATTTCGTGGAAACTATTTCACCGAATATTTCCAATTCCATCACACTTTCCACCATGCACGGCTGTCCACCGGAAGATCAGGAAGCCATCTGTAAATATCTGATGAAAGAGAAGAAGCTTCATACCTTCCTGAAAATGAACCCGACCTTACATGGATATGAATACGTAAAAAACGCTTTCGCAAAACTTGGTTACGATCATATAACTCTAAAGGAAGAGTCATTTACTCATGACATGCAGTGGAAACCGGCTGTGAAAATGCTGGATGTTCTCATTCCGTTCGCCAAAGAACAAGGCGTTGAATTTGGAGCTAAACTTTCCAATACGCTGGCAGTTGTAAACGATCAGAGAATGTTGCCGACTGATGAAATGTATATGAGTGGGCGCGCGCTTTTCCCGCTTACGATAAATCTGGCGAAGAAGCTGTCGCATCAATATAATGGAAAACTTCCCATTTCTTATGCCGGTGGAGCTAACTACTTTAATGCAAAGGAATTATTCGAGATTGGAATTCGTCCAATTACGATTGCTACAGATATTTTGAAACCCGGTGGATACACAAAATTATCTCAATTGGCATACCTTCTGGATGATGAAATGAAGCAGCCTGTTAAAGATAGAATTGATCTTTCCAAATTGGATGAACTGGCAAAAAATGCTTTAGAAAGTCCAATTTATAAGATGGAAACGAAATCTCAAATTCCCATGAAGATAGACAAGAAACTGGAAATGATGAAATGTTTTATCGCACCTTGCAAAGAAGCCTGCCCTATAAATCAGGATGTACCGGAGTATATCAGATTAATTGGAGAAGAAAGATATTTAGAAGCTTATGAACTGATTTTATCAAAGAACCCTCTTCCCCATATCACAGGTTTTATCTGCGATCATCAGTGTATGTTCAAATGCGTGCGAAACGATTATGAAGAACCGGTTCTGATACGTGAACTGAAACGTGTGGCAGCCGAAAAAGGTTTTTCTAAATACATGATAAAGATGAAAACAGATGTCAAACCCATCGACATTAAAGTAGCTATAATTGGAGCTGGACCTGCTGGTCTTTCTTCGGCGCATTTTCTGGCTCGTGCTGGTTTTGATGTAACTGTTTTTGATAGGACTGATAAACCTGGCGGAACTGTTATTCACACAATTCCCGGTTTCAGAATTCCTAAGTGGGCTATTGATAATGATATTGAACTTATCAAACGTATGGGAGT
>JAIPJH010000074.1 GCA_021734245.1 Candidatus Cloacimonadota bacterium
AAGAAAATTCTTAAATTTGACTATCACCGTGGCAGAGCCAAGGTGTATTTCGCTAAATTTATTTCAGCAAGCTGAAAATCGAATTTTCATTATTTACCCCTCTGCCTTCGGCATCTCCCCTCAAACAGGGGAGAAATTTTGGAAAACCCCGACGCAGAGCAGCGAGGAATTCTTTCGATTAAAAACACAGAGAAACAGAGATAACAGTGAACACAGAAATCTTATTTCTACTTCTTTTGCGGACAAAAGAAGTATTTCTTCAAACGGCATCCACGTTTCTTTGTCGGCGCAAAGAAATGATGTAGATTGACCTGCCAGGTCGATGACTTTGCAACCAAGCTGGTCGCTGCACGAAACGACTCTTTGCTCATATTTTGCTTTTTCTCAAATCTCATTTCTCACCACTCATCTCTAATCTTGCGAAGCTCGATCAAGCAAAAAGTTCTAAAACCTTCGCAAGGTCTGACTCGTTATTCATATTTCAACGTTTTCACCGGATTTGATCTGGCTGTTTTAATGGTTTGCGAACTAACAGTGATGATGGATATAGAAAGCGCAAACAGACCGGAAATAATGAAAACAGATATTCCAATTTCTGTGCGATAAGCAAAATTCTGCAGCCACTTATCAATGATGAACCAGGAAATGGGCCAGGCAATTAGCACCGAGATCACCACAAGTTTACAGAACTCTTTGGTTAGCAGGAAAATAATATCTAAAACCGATGAGCCCAGCACTTTTCGTATGCCGATCTCTTTAGTTCTGTTCTGCACCAGGAAGGAAGTTAATCCCAACAATCCCAGACATCCCAGAATAATAGAAAGTGAACTGAAATAAAGTGCCAGCTTTCCTGTCTGCTGATCCCTGCGATACATAGTATTCAAAGTTTCATCCAAAAAATAGTATTTCAAAACGTGATCCGGATTGATCTGTTTGATCTTCTTCTTTATCAGCTGAATCGTTTTTTCGAAGTTTTTGCTGTTGATCTTTATTACAAGATAATTCACTCGATCTGTATTGTAATAGATTATGAGCGGTTGGATGGGATTGTGTAAAGAACTTGAATGGAAATCTTTTACCACTCCCACCACATTCATTTTATAGCTGCCGCCGTCACGACTTTTCATATTAAAAGTTTTACCGACCGTTTTCTTCCAACCAAATTTTTGGACTGCAGTTTGGTTGATGAGAACACTTTGCTGCGGATCGGTTGCCAGTTCTTCCGAAAAATTTCTACCTTCCACCACATCAATATTCATCGTGGAAATGAAGTCTGCATCCACAAATAGTTTTTCTCCCATTTGCGGATCATCTTCAGCAAAACCTTCCGGGAACATGATCGCTTTCTGCGTTCCCCTGCCGGGAAATAGCGAGGAAAATCCAATGCCGTCAATTTCAGAAATTTCAGAAAGTTCATTTTTTAGTACTTCCAGAGAAGTTTGCTTAATGATCTGCCGAACTCCGGGAATCACGATCATACTGTTTTTTTTAAATCCAGGATCAGAATATTTCATGAAATTTATCTGACTGAAAATAGTGAGAGTAGAAATTGTCAGAATAATAGAAATAGCAAATTGGAAAACCACCAGCACACTTCTCAAGCTGGATCTATTTTTTGATTTGTAAATACCGGATTTCAATACATTAACAGGCTTTAGACCAGAAAGATAAAACGCCGGGTAGCTACCTGCTAATATTCCAACTACTATTGGAAAGAGCATAATTATTCCAGTCATTTGCCAGAGATTTAAGTAACTCAGATCTATATAAGTTCCAAAAATATCGCCAAAATATGGACGGATCATTTCCAGAACAGAAACAGAAAGCAGTACGGCAATAAAACACAGGATCACAGATTCCAGCAGAAATTGCATTACGATCTGTTTTCTATTCGATCCGATGGTTTTTCGCATTCCGATCTCTTTGGCTCGGATGGAAGCATTGGCAGTGGCCAGATTGATGAAATTTATACAGGCAATCACTAAAACGAACAGGGCAATTGCAATGAATAGATACAAATATTTGATATCGGCTTGCGGTGCGATATCACCAGCCAGGTCAGAAAACAGATGAATATCAGTTAGTGGTTGCATGAAGAATATCAATTTTGCTCCAAATGAATCCAGCATCTGTCCCATATATTTGTTTACAAAGGTCGGCAACTTAGCTTCAAACTGTTGCCAATTTACGTTTTTATCTAGAAGCAGGTAAGTATAAAATTGGATGTGAAACCAGTTTTCCATCATCTCTTTCTGCTGGTCAAAAAGTGTAGAAAAGGAAGCCATTAACTGAAATTTGAAATGGGAATTTTGCGGAATGTTCTGAAATATTCCGGTAATTGTGTAGGGTCCAATTCCATTTATCATCAAGGTTTCTCCAATTGGATTGGATTCTGCAAAATAATTTTCTGCAATATTTTGTGAAATTACAACCGTGAAAGGATCCTTCAGTGCAGAATTGCTATCACCTTGAACAAATGGAAATGAGAAAACATTGAAAATGGAATTATCGCCATGACAAAAGCCCGCCTCCTGATAAGTTTCTTCACCGATTTTCAAACTTACCCGAGTAGGATTTTCCAAGCGAGCTGCATCAACAACTTCTGGAAAATCTTCGATCAGATTTGGTGCCGCCAGTGGCATCGACATTGGATAGATCATGTGACTGCCTGCTTCCAGATCAACGCATAATCTTACGATTCTATCCTTATTCTCGTGGTATTTGTCGTAACTGAACTCAAAACCAACCCAGATCATGATGAGCATAAAGGCTGTAATGCCAAGAACCAGCCCCAGAATATTGATAAGTGTAATTACTTTATGTCTGGCCATATTTCTAAATGTGATTTGTAAATAATTTTTTAACATCTAAATTTATTCTCCGTTTTATGAATTCATTTTTTTAGCGTTCTTGCTCTATTTTATTCTTTTCATCTCATCTTAGGATAGATGAGAATTTAAACATGTCGGCATTATAAAAAATCTCGTTTAGAACTTTTGAGAAAAAAGCGTTAAGAAGAATATTCTGTTTGAATTCCGGAGATATTCGGAATGAGTTAATATTCTTTAGCTTCTTCGATAAAAGTTTAGTGACTTTTATGAGCCGAGAGTTTTCTTTTAGGGATCGGCTTGTGAAACAAACGATTCTCATACAAGCCTTATCTCTACTTCTTTTATCGGTACAGAAGAAATATTGTAGATTGACCTGCCAGGTCGATAACTTTGCGACCAAGCTGGTTGCTGTACGAAACGACTCGATGCTCATATTTTGCCTTTTCTCAAATCTCATTTTTCACCATTCATCTCTAACCTTGCGAAGCTCGATCAAGCAAAAAGTCCGAAAACCTTCGCAAGGTCTGACTCGTTACTCATATTTCAACGCTTTCACAGGATTCTGAATTGCAGCATTAAAGGAGCGGAAGCTGATCGTGATAACTGCAACGATTAGTGCACTCAAACCTGAAACAACAAATATCCAGAGACCGAAATCCGTTTTATAGGCAAAACTCTGCAGCCATTTATTCATCACAAACCAGGCAACAGGCCAGGCAATGATATTGGCGATCAAAACCCATTTCGTAAATTCTTTTACCAGCAGCAGCATCACACTGCTGATAGATGCACCCAGAACTTTGCGGATGCCGATTTCCTTGAATCTCTGTTCTGTCATAAAGGAAGCCAGACCGAACAAACCAAGACAGGAAATGAGAATAGCAAAACCGGTAAAGTAATCGAAAATTTTTCCCATCTGTTTTTCTGCATTATACATTCTTTCAAACATATCATCGAGAAACCTGTATTCAAAGGGATTATCCGGTACAAATTCTTGCCAGACTGTTTCCATTTTATCCAGAACTTCCTGTATATTTCCAGATTGGATCTTCGCATGAAATACTCCCATCAGGTTGGGGTCAAAACGAATAACCAAAGGTTCAACTTTGTTGCGGATATGCTTATAATTAAAATTCTTCACCACTCCAATTATCGGTCCGGAAATTTCGGCATACAGGTCTTCTATCATCTGTTCGGTCGGATTGGAAAAGCCCATCACTTCCACTGCTTTTTCGTTGATCACATAGGCCAGAGTATCAGATGGAAACTGTCTGGAAAAACTGCGGCCTTCCACCATCTCCATTTCGAATGATTCAAAGAAATCATAACCAACCGTCAGATTGTGAATGAGTACGCGCTCCTCATCACCAAGACCTTCCCATTTGAAACCATAGCCGGAATTGGCGAAATCGGTGGGATATTGGCTGGTTGCAGTGATAGAATTTATCCCTGAAATATTTTTCACTTCTTCTTTGAAAACATTCAAATCTTCGGAAGACAATCCCCGCGAACTAAAGCTGACGATCTGATCACGACTAAAGCCAACATCTGATTGGAAGATGAAATTTATCTGTTTATGAATTAAAATCGTGCTGATTATCAGAATGATGGAAAGTGAGAATTGCACAATAACCAATATTTTGCGAAAGACTCCTTTTCGCTGTCCTCCGATTAATGAACTCTTCAAAACCGATACAGGTTTAAAGGATGATAGCAGCAGAGCAGGATAAATTCCCGACATCAAACCAGTGATGACAGTAAGTAAAAGCAGCAGCCAGATCACTCCTGAATTATTGAAAAGACTGAGTTCTTTGCCCGAGATATCGTTGAAAAACGGAATCGCAAGTTCCACGAAGACAAGTGCAACGATCATCGCTATGATCGCCAGGAAAATAGATTCTCCAAAAAATTGAATGATCAATTTATTCCTGCTTGATCCGACTATTTTTCTAAGGCCTACTTCTCTGGCTCGTTTGGTGCTGCGAGCTGTGGAAAGGTTCATGAAATTGATGCAGGCGATCAGCAATATGAACAAGGCAATTATAGAAAAGATTCGAACATAAATAATGTCACCGTGTCCATCCAGGTCTGCTACATAATGTGAATGTAAATGGATCTCGGTGAGTGGCTGCAGATTTACAACAACCGGATAGCCGGCATCATGATCAGTCAGATAATTATCTATCTTTTTATCCAGTTCCTGCCAGTTTGCATTTTCCTGCAATTGAATATAAGTATAATAGGAATTTGATCCCCAGCCTTCCAGGTCACCGCCGAATTCTTTCAGAATCTCAAATGGTACTACAAAATCAAAATCCAGATGGGAGTTATCGGGTATATTCTGGAAAACACCTGTTACATTAAAAATGGTGTTTTCATTTAATTCGATAGTTTGCCCGATCGGATTTTCATCTCCGAAAATTTTATAAGCTGTTTCTTCTGAAATAACCATATTGAAAAGATCATCAAACATCTTTTGTTTATCTCCTGCTAATATTGAAAAAGAGAACATTTCGAAGAGTCCGTGATCTGCCAACGTAATATTAGCTTTCAGCATTTCCTCACCGCAGGGAATGTAGCCAAATGAGTAGGTCTGAAAACGAGTGAAATTTATAACTTCAGGAAAATCTTCCAATATGGCCGGTCCTAATGCTGCTGGTGTAACCGCAACCGGAAACGGTTCGCCGGATTGTTCCTGCATTTCCACTACACGGAAAATGTTGTCGACATTCACGTGAAATCGATCATAACTGAGTTCATGACGCACCCAAAGTAAGATAAGAATACAAACTGCCATACCAATGGCCAATCCTATTATATTTATGAACGAAAATCCTTTGTGTCTTGCAATATTTCTAAATGCAACTTTAAAGTAATTCTTCAGCATGATCTACTCCTTGTTCAGACTTTTAATAAAATCGGCTTTCATCCAATATATATCAGCATTTCCATTTTGTGGTTTTGGAAAAATTTCTTTCAAATACGAATAAGTCAGCTTTTGAGGTTTTGCTATCTTATCCGTTCTGGCTGACATAAAGAAAATATATTTCTCATCTGAAGTTACATAAGCCGACCATTCATGGGCATCAGCAGAATTGATCTTTGGCCCCATATTCACCGGATCACTCCAGTTATCGTTTTCATCTCGGAAGGAAATGTAGTAATCTGTTCCACCATAAGAATCTTCAGCACCAAAAACCGGAATTATCAAATAGGATTCATCGGGAGAGATGGTGGCATTGTAACGGGAACGGCCGATATTTACATGATCCGGCAGGATTTCAGGATCAGCGAATTTCCCATTTTCCCATTTGGAACGCAGTATGATGTTTACTCTTTTTTCTGTATCTACTCCTGTATAATACAAAACTCCATCTTTGGTGATCGACGGAAAATATTCGCCGTTTTCTGTATTGATATTTGATGATAACGGTTGCGGTTTTTCCCATTGATCACCTTTCCTTTTTGCCATCCAGATATTACTGTCGGTTCTTGTTGTGTCTTCATCAATTGACTGGTTGGTAACAAAAAATATCTTACTGCCGTCGGCAGAAATAAAAGGTTCATAATAGGTATATTTACTATCTGTAGAAAATGGTGCAACTTCCAAATCTGACCATTTGCCATTTTCGTATTTAGAGAAAACAACTGCCGAGTAAGTGTTGTTTCCAAAACCTACTGAAAAATACATTTCTCTGCCGTCCGGCATTATGGCAACATCGCGGTTATTCATTCCGTTAGAAACTATACCAGGTGCAAAAACTTCCGGTTCATCACCGGGGGGAGTTTGCCCCATGTATGCACCTCGAAGCATTTGAAAGTCATTTTGTACTTCCACTTGGCAGGATAAAAATAATCCTGCAACAAGTGTAACTATTGCTGTTTTTAAAATCTTCATTTCTTCCTTCCTTTCTAAAATCCAATTTATTTAATCATTAGCATTTTCTTCACAGGCGAATTTGGGATATTGAGCTTGTAATAATAAATTCCAGATGAAACTGATTGATTGTTTTTATCAGATCCTTCCCAAATAGCCGATCCTTTGACTCCTTCTGAGCAGATAATGAACTTAGCAGGATAAGAAATCCAAGTATGTAAATTACTTTGTTATTAATCATTTGTTACCTCTTTTTTTAAGATAAGCATGAAAACAGGAAGAAGTTTCGAATTATAGATTGCAAAACAAAACGAATTATTCGAGCAGCCGACTCATTTCTCACCACTTATCTCTAACCTTGCGAAGCTCGATTAAGCAAGAAGTTCGAAAACCTTCGCAAGGTCTGACTCGTTATTCATACTTCAATGCATCCACCGGATTGATATTGGCTGCTTTAATTGTGAGAAAGCTAACTGTAAGCAACGATATCATCAAAGCACTTCCTCCGGCAATAATAAAAACGAGCAAACTGATATCGGTTTTATAGGCAAAACTCTGCAACCAGTTTCTCATAATCAAATAGGCTACCGGCAATGCTACAAGATTGGCTACAACAACCCATTTTGTAAAATCGGTAGATAGCAGTTTTACTATCTGCGTTACATTTGATCCCAACACTTTTCTGATGCCGATCTCTTTGGTTCGTTGCTGGATCATGAAAGCTGAAAGTCCCAGCAAACCCAGACAGGAAATGATAATTGCAAAGAAAGCAAAGTGATTGAACAATCTTCCCAATCTGATCTCAGAGCGATATAAATTATCAAATTCATCATCCAGGAATCTGTATTCAAACAGGAAATTCGGTGCAATTTCTCTGCTAACTTTCTCGATATAATCCAGCGTTGCAGTCAGGTCTTTTCCGGTAACTCTAACAGCAACATGATTATCCCATTCTGGAACAGCCACCAAGCCCAAAGGTTGAATATTATTATGCAATGAACGGAAATTGAAATCTTTTACCACGCCTTTGATAACTCCCTGATCGAATGCTTTTCCGATCGGATCTTCAAGACCTGCCATCTTGACGGCAGATTCGTTCAAAATCCATTCAAATTCCTCTTCTTCGCTGTAGGAATCTTTGGCGTAGAACTCACCCGCAACCAGTTCCAGATCAAATGTTTTCAAGAAGTCTTTATCTACAGAAATCAGGGGAAGATTCAGTTTTTGTTCTCCGCCATTTCCTTCCCAATTATCCACCGACATCGACCATTTTGGTCCTAATCCAAGATAACTTGATGTTCTTGTAACACACAGGATCTCAGGATTTTTCAAAAGTTCATATTTCAGAATATCAGATTTCTGGAAAAAAGTATTATTCAATGGAAGATAAATTACGTTTTCTTTATTGAATCCCAGATTTTCTGATCTAATAAAATTCATCTGGCGGGAAACAACTAAAGTAGAAAAAATCAAAATAATGGAAAGTGTGAACTGCACTACGACCAACACTTTCCTGAAACCAGAGGAACTGCTGGATTTTCCTCCTTTCAATATGCTTACAGGTTTGAATGATGAAAGCATAAACGCTGGATAAATTCCAGATATTATTCCAGTAAAAAATGCAATTCCCAATAATGCCGGGATCATATTGCTACCCAGCAAATCAAATACAAGATCTTTGGATGTAAGATCATTGAAGATCGGCATCATTAATTCCACTAAAACAATTGCAAAAATAAGAGCAATAAATGCCATTATGATTGATTCGCTGATAAACTGGATTTTGAGTTGATTTTTTACTGCACCTACCACTTTCCTTACGCCGATCTCTCTTGCTCTCTGCAAAGAACGTGCAGTAGATAGATTCATGAAATTTATGCAGGCGATCAGCAGAATGAAAACAGCGATCGAAGAGAAAATATATATATAGATCATCATGCCGGGACTGCCATCCAGATTGTAGAGATGAATTTTGCTGACCGGCTGCAGGAAGAAAGTTCTTCCCATATCAGGAGATATCTCTTCAATGCAGGTATTTATATCAGCTTCAGCAACCTGCGGAATTACAGCTTCGGGAAGCAGCACAAAAGTATTGAAACCAAAATCTCCCCAGTCATCTTCACCGCCGTATCCCATCACTTCCGGCAGCCGTGCAAACTGCATCAAAAAATCGAACTGTAGATGACTTCCAGCCGGCATATCTTTCAGCACACCTTCCACATTCAAATCAAAATCATTATTTATGGTAATCGTTTTTCCAACCGGATTTTCAGCAGGAAAGAAGTTATCTGCCATTTCCTGGCTGATGACAGCCGAATTGGGGTTTTCAAAAGCTGTATCGACACTTCCTTTGGCAAATGGAAGAGTAAAAATATTGAAAATGCTTTTATCGGTATAACCAGCTTGCTGCTGAAGCTTTTTATCTCCCACACTCACCAGCACGCTGCCTTCATTATGAAATCTGGCTGCATCCTCGATGCTGCTGTATTTTTCTTTGATTGTCCTTGCCAGTGGTGGTGGAGTTCGCCAGTGTTGTCGGGTTTCTCCATTTACATCATAAGAAAATAAAATACGGTAAATATTATCTGCTTTTTGATGGAATCTGTCGAAATTGTATTCATCCTGAACCCACAGCATTATTAAAATGCAAATTGCCATTCCGATGGCTAATCCTGTTATATTGATAAATGAAAATCCTTTGTGACGAACAATATTTCTAAATGCAACTTTAAGATAATTTTTGATCATTTTATACTCCAATAACAATTTTTTTCAAATTTATAATTACTCATATTGTAGTGCATCCACCGGATTGATATTAGCTGCTCGAATCGTTTGAAAACTGATCGTAACAAAAGCAATAATGAGAGCCAGCAAACCTGAACCGATAAAATACAACAAGTTCATGTTTGTCTGATAAACGAAATTCTGCAGCCATTTATGCATGGCAAACCAGGCCAAAGGCCAGGCAATTATATTGGCTATAATTATCCATTTGGTAAATTCTTTAGCGAGCAGAAATACGATGGAACGAACTGAAGAGCCCATCACTTTGCGGATCGCTACTTCTCTTCTACGCTGCTGAGTTGTGAAGGAAGCCAATCCAAATAATCCCAGACATGCAATCAGGATTGCCAGAATTGAGAACACAGCAATGTTAGTGGCAAATGCCCTGTCCTGGCGGAATTGGAAATTGAAAATTTCGTTGAAATATCTCAGCTGAAAATTAGCATTTTCGTTGAATTGTTCCACAATAGTCATAATTTCCGGAAATACTTCGTCATCAATTCCGGGTTTAAGTTTTACCAAAAATCGAGGATAAAATTGATCGGAATGGATCAGTATCATTGGATTCACTTTGCGACGTGTTGTCGTCACATTCACATCTTCGATAACTCCCACAACTGTTCTTGCCAGTCTTGCTTCGTTTTCATCTATCATAACAATGCTTTTCCCGATCGGATTCTCCCAGCCCAGAGCTTTGACAGCAGAACTATTGATGAGACAGGTATTATCTACATCCGAGGCAAAATCTACTGAATAATCTCGACCTTCTGTAACCCTGAATTGCAGTGTTTCTGCCAGATCATCATCGATCATCAAACGATCGAACATCATGCCGTCTTCTTCACTGAAACCTTCCGGAATGACTTCCAGCCTGACCAGAGTTCCGCCGCCGATATTACTCATCACTCCAATGCTTTCTACGAAACTTAAATTTTTGAGTTCTTCTTTCAATGCTCTGCCATTCTGATTATTTCCAAAATTGGGAACTACAACCACATTTTCCCGATTATAACCGAGATCGACGGAATTCAAATATTGGATCTGCTGCGAAACGATGAAGACCGAAATGATGAGTGCTATGGAAACTGCAAACTGACCAACCACCAGAATTCGTCTTAACAAAACTCCGCGTTTACTGGTCGTGAAATTTCCGGAAAGCACTTTTACGGGTTTGAAATTGGACAAGATCAAAGCTGGATATATGCCGGCCAAAATTCCCACGATCAGAGAAACAGCAATTATCATCAGGGTGAAGGTGTAATTTTCGATCAAGTTGAAGCTGAGATTTTTCTGCAGGAAATCATTCAAATGTGGTAATGCAATTTCAAAAAGTGCCAGCGCAATCACAACCGCGATCAAGGTGATGATGATCGACTCTCCCAGAAACTGCATAAAGAGTTGTTTTTTATCACCTCCTACAATTTTGCGCATTCCCACTTCACGAGCCCTGCGAGCAGCTCTAGCGCTGGAAAGGTTTATAAAATTTATAGATGCAATCACCAGAACCAGAATTGCAATGATGCCAAGAGTATAAACTTTTAGTTTGTCGTTGGGATTGAAATTTACAAAATCATAACGCAGGTGACCGGAACCAAGATGAACATCCAGAAGCGGTTGCATATCTGGTTTAAAAACTTCGGCAAAACCAGATTCTCGAGCATGTTCAATCAATTTACTTTTTACAACTGCAGGATCAGCATTTTCGTTAATTCGGAAATAACCGATAAGAGCAAGATTTTCCCAGCTGTCCCACCAGACAGGATTGTTCTGAATATTTAGTGGAACTATTGCCTGATACTGCAAATGAGAATTTTGCGGACATTCCTGCACAATTCCAGCAATATAGGCATTCTGCATGCGGCCTGCCAGAATTGGTTTTCCGATAGGATCTTGATCTGGAAAAAGTGTTTCTGCAATAGTTGGTGTAATATAAATTCCATTTAAATCTTCCATTGGTTTTTCGGTATTTCCAGATAAGATTTCGAAATCAAAAACATTAAAGAATTCTGTATCCGCAACCAGGCACAGAACATTCATTCTTTCATTGATCTCTTCTTCACCTTCTTCCAGCACATTTCCAAAACCTACATTTCCAAAAGTCGTTATTCGTGTAGCAGCTTCGATCTCTGGTATATTATCTGCCATTGCAGCTACCAGCGGACCCGAGGTAATCGAATAACTGAGAGCTCCCTCATTTTCTGAATTATCAACTGTGAGAAGGTGATAAATGTACTTAGCATTTTTGTGAAACCGATCGTATGTCAGATCATCGATAACATAAAATGAAATAATTAGGCAAACAGCCAATCCGATTGCAAATCCAAAAATATTGATGAACGAATAGGTTTTCTGCCTAAATATATTGCGAAAAGCAACTTTTAAATAATTTTTGAACATTTAATTCCCCACACTTTTTTTCTTATATTTATTGCAATTGACATGCCAAATCATAATTACCTTAAAAATAAAGAATTATGCGGTTTAATGGAAAGCTCTATTTGTCCGTTTGAGTACGATCTGTGTACGATAGCGGACAGGTATGCTTTGGGGATTGGGGGATTTGGTGATTGGGTGATTGGGTGAAGTTGTGAAAATGGGATATCCGGCTTCGTTTGAACTACGCCGAGATTATAACAGAAGAAAGGGAGAATAGGAAAAAGCGAGAATGCAAATAAATTTTGTCATTCTCGATTCGGATTTTATACACTAGTCAAGTCTGAAATCTCTTTCATCCTGAAGTCCAGTCTTCTTCTGAACTCCAGTCTGGAATTAATTTTTCTTTTGACAAATATTGATCAAACTCACAGGTTCGGAATAACTTTTGAAATTGGATGGAAAATGAAGGAGAAATAATTGAAAAGAAGTAATTTTGCTGGTATTACTGGTTACGAAGAAAATAATCATAGATTTCGGTAATAAAATGATCTATTTTTTACCCTAATTTTGAGAATCATGTTGAACAATTTTTAAATAAATTCTAATTCTAATGCAAAAATTCAAAAATAAATACCGCATTCCATCTGCCAGATTATCATCATGGGATTATTCAAATAATGGTTATTATTATATCACCATTTGCACAAAAAATCGAATTTGCTATTTGGGCGATATAAAAGATATCCCTGTATCGAACAAATCGAAACCTAAAATGAAATTGTCAAAAATCGGTGAAATTACCAGAAAATACTGGTTGGAAATTCCCGAACATTTTCCATTTATTTTGTTGGATGAATTTATCGTTATGCCAAATCATTTTCATGGGATTTTGATAATTGATAATCCTGTAGAGACGCCCAAATTGGACGTCTCTACAGGAAAAAAATCAAAAACGGAAAATGATGGTATCAACCCAAAATGGAAACCGGGAACATTGGGTGTAATAATAAATCAATACAAACGGATTTGTACTATTAATGCCCGTAAGATCAACCCCGATTTCGCCTGGCAGTCGAGGTTTTGTGATCATATCATCAGGAATGAAAAATCGCTTTATAATATCCGAAATTACATAAGAATGAATCCTGAAAAATGGAAGAATGATGACTACTATTAGATGCCAATTTATGAATTAATGGAAAAAAATTCCTTATAAAACAAAAAGGCTGCTCAACATCGAGCAGCCTTAATTTTGTTCAAATTAGAATTTTACTCTTTAAATTCAATCACATCGGCACGAACGATCACTTTTGCTTTTGTGAACACCAAAAGATTCAAACAATCTGAATCGTAGCGTACATTGGTAAGAGCCAGTTTTTTGCCTTCTATGCTGCCGTATTGTTTTTCAATGTTTTCCCAAAGATCGCTCAGAGCTTCCTGATAAAGCATTCCCGAACCTTGAACACGGAAAAGAGCTATTGTTTCTGTGAATACTCCGGCAGAAAAAGAAGCACCAAAAACATAACCGGCATCTGCTTCACCTTTCACATCGGTAAGTGCGATCTGATAGTTTGCTTCCGAAAGTTCTACACTGGTTTGGTGCGTGGAAACAAAAGCACCACCATAAGTACATCCTGTCATCATGATTGCAGCAAAAGCAATCAGCAATAATACAAATCTAAATTTCATTTTGTCCTCCTATTTCTATGTTTTTTTGTACCTAGATTTTTGTTAAGCTTTTATTGGCAAGCATAAAAAATGAATAGTCATACATTTTTTCTCTACCTTTGGTATCTACCCTTGATAATGTGAGGAAAACTTGGAAAAATCCGAAGTAGAGCGGAGAAGAATTTTGTTGATCAAAGTGAACTAATTGACAAACTAAATTCCAAAATCAGAATGCAATTAGATTATTTTTTTAAAGGTTCGATGAAAAAATTGTTATATCTCAGTTCTATACTTATAAAACTTCAACTGCAAACTCTTATGGTAAAGAAAAGTCATGTTTACAGCGCCTGATTTTCGTATCCACATAAATTACCGAAACTGCGAGTCGAAGACTCAGGGCATGAAGGTTCCTCGAAGAAGAAAATCAGGAAGAAACGCATTTGTAAACATGACGAGTTTTTCTTTGGTTCGTTTATTTTGTTGGTACAAAAGAAATGAACATTCTCTTACAGCTTGTCTATCTTTGCACGGCTAAAAGAAGTAAGTAACTTTTATGAAAGAAAACAGAAAAAGGCAGAGAAGCGATAAAGGAAAGATCGAACCGCAGATGAACATGGCTGAATAACCTTGAAAAGATTTACAAGGAAGTTTCATTCTCTTAAACCTTTTCAAGGTTGAATTCAAGATTTACAAAATTTTTCTTGCAGCTTTTTCATAAATTCATCTATTTTCTCTTTAAATAAATTGAGGTGAATATGAAACTAAAAAAAGAACTCACTTTTAAGCATGTTTTCAGCATCGCAGCTGGTGCAATGATAAGTTCTGGAATCTTTATTTTACCAGGATTAGCTTTTCAGCAAAGCGGACCATCTATTTTTCTCTCTTATTTCATTGCTGGAATTCTGGCACTTCTGGGAGTGCTGAGTGTAATCGAACTTTCTACTGCTATGCCACGAGCCGGTGGTGATTATTATTTTGTGAATCGCAGTATGGGACCAATGGCAGGAACAATTTCCGGGCTGTTCGGCTGGGTTGCTATTTCCCTGAAAAGTGCATTTGCTATTTTTGGACTTTCGGAAGTGATCTTCCTTTTGACAGGTTCACCTCTTATTATAAATTCTTTGATATTAACCAGTGGATTTGTAATTCTGAATATTGCCGGAGTAAAAGAAGTTGCCCGATTGGAACTTTGGCTGGTAGTTGGTTTACTTGTAATATTAGCAGCTTTTTCTATTTTTGGATTTCCCCACATTTCCATAGAAAGATATTCACCTTTTCTACCGCATGGAACGAATTCATTATTCATAACTGCTGGTTTTGTTTTTGTCTCTTTTGGAGGACTTATCAGTGTGGCCAGCGTAGCCGAAGAAGTGAAAGATCCCGGTAAAAATATTCCGCTGGGATTGATAACTGCAGTGGCTGTAGTTTCAGTTTTGTATCTGGTGCTTTTATTTGTTACAGTTGGCGTATTGCCAGGAAAAGAACTTGCAGGATCGTTCACACCACTGGCTGACGCAGCCAGAATTTTCTGGGGAAGTCCGGGATTTGTGATAATCACTATTGCGGCAGTTCTGGCATTTGTAACAACTGCTGTAGCTGGAATTTTGTCTGCTTCCCGCTATCCTCTGGCTCTCAGTCGAGATCAACTTCTGCCAGGCTGGATCGGAAAAGTGGATGCAAAAAGAAAGACTCCAGTTATTTCGCTTCTGATAACCGGCCTGTTTATTTTCGGAACTTTACAGTTGCCGCTTGAACTTCTGGTGAAAGCTGCTTCCACTGTGATATTGAGTGCAAACATCATGGCAAATATTGCCGTGATAATCCTGCGGGAAAGCAAACTCAGAAATTATCAACCCTCTTTCAAAGCTCCACTTTATCCCTGGCTGCAGATCGTCACGATATTACTTCTGGGATTTTTCGTAGTTGATATGGGTTTGGCAACCATCGAGATCAGTCTGGGATTTCTGTTATTTTCAGTTTTAGTTTACCTGCTTTATGGCCGACGGTTTTCTAAAACTGAGTATGCTTTCCTGCATTTGATCGCGAGGATCACCGACAAACGTATCGCATCATCATCTCTGGAACGGGAACTTCGCTCCATTTTAAATCAGCGTGATGAAATCGTGCATGATGAATTCGATGAAGCAGTAATAAATGGCATAGTTTTGGAAGATATAAAATCTCACTACTGTCCTGTTATAAGTTAAACAATACCAATTGTTTAGAATCGGAGGGTGTAGTTTTTCTGTAATCCGATTTTGTAAGTAGTTGCAAAATAGGCACTTTTTCAAAAAGCGAGACACTCAAAATTTGTAGAA
>JAIPJH010000075.1 GCA_021734245.1 Candidatus Cloacimonadota bacterium
ATAGTCGTGGTGTGGATAGTGTACACTTTAGATAAATTTCAGACTTATCCACGATTTGACACTATTTTTCACTTATGTTTTTCTATTCTCGCTTTATGAAAATGTTTCATAACTTTTCATAAAACATGTTACACTACCAAAAACCACCCAAAGAGAATATCTCAAATTGGGTGATTAGAATTGAAAGACATTATTAAATTTCGATCTCTGCAGATTTTTTTCCCGTTTTATTGCAGTTTGTACGAACTTTTATCTCATCTCCTGCTTTTGCATCGATGATCTTATACAATACAGAACCACCTTCAGAATTATCCTGCGTTTCCATTTTCTGTTCAATTATCTCATCACCATTCATGTAAACAATTATCTCATAAACAAAATGTTTATCTGCATCTTTAACTTCATGAACATAATTTACAGTTAAAATGGATGTTTCCTGATCGAAAGTCAGTTCAATATCTGATGCTGGATGTGCAATTAGAAAAGCACTGGATAAGATTAATACAATTAAAATAAAAAACTTCATTTTCCCCCCTGTTATTTTTTTTTCTTTTTTTTAAAATACATCATTTTAACCCAATTGAAATTGAGAATAAAATGAAATATAGCAATAATAATAAAGATAATCCCCGACCATCCATGCAACCCATATAAAAATTCACTGCCTTGAATTTCTGATGGAATGTAGCGATACAGGATCAAAGATACTGCAGCAGTTAGAAAAGCTAACAATAAGAAAATATTCAAAATTTTCAATGCTTTTTGTTTGTTCATTATCACCCCTTTATCCGAATTTCTTTAATAATGCTTCATAACATCAAATTCAAATTTATGTCAAATAAAAAAAAGCCCTGCAAGATTTTGCAGGGCATTATCTACACTCATAATATCATTCAATTGTAATTGAACAATTTTCTATTTGGACATTATCGAAGCCACTTATCGGATTGGCATTTTCATCCATCATATTAAGATTTTCAATTATAAAATCAACATTACCAATTTGAATTGCTTCAATAGAAAAACCACACAAAACACCAAATCCAGAGACTCCATCATAATCATCGGTTTGCTCCAAACCAATTGAAATACTGTAAACACCTTCATCTAATTGCGTAAAGGAAATCACTTCATCATTCCAAATACTCCCTTCAGAAAAGCTGTCGTTATCTATTTGCAGTAAATCAGAATCGTAAGTCAATTCAAACGTTGCCACAAAAAGATCTAGAACACCCTCGACAGCTATTTCCAGCAAAACTTCTTCACCAATAGCAATTTGAGAGGTTTGAGGAATAATGGATAAAACTAACTCATCTTTTGGTTCATTCGGATCATCAGAACATGATATCAACAGAGTTGCTAAAGCTAAGATCATTAATATTTTTTTCATTTTGAACTCCTTATTTCAGCAATAGCATCTTGCAAGTAGCTATTTTTTGTGAACTTAACTTAAGCTGGTAGAAATAAATTCCACTTGGGACTAAATGGTCACTTGAATTTTTACCATTCCAGACATATTCATGAAACCCTTTATTTAGATTGCTTTCGAGTAATTTTTTTACTAATTGTCCTTTCGAATTGAAAATCAGTAATTCAGCTTCACCAGCTTCCAGCAATTCAAAAGAAATTGTCGTATCGGGATTGAAGGGATTTGGATAATTTTGATACAATATGCTCGAGTTTGGTAAATTTGCTGCTGGAAAATTAAATTCTTCCGCAATTCTATTTTTCAGCATTGATTCAATGCCTGAATCATCCAAATTATTGTAGAGTTGATAAAATTGATCTTCAAATGCATTTATATCGGGATAATTCCAATTTGTGGTCATAACATCATGGGAATAATTCCAATTCAAACAAATAGCAGCTACATCAGAAATATTAACTTGTCCATCACCATTGCAATCTGCGAAAGCTGCATATTCTATCCAGTCAGTTGGATAATCCCAACTTTGCCAAACGTATGATAAGCTGTCTCGAGCAGTACCTGTTTCATTCCAGTAAAGTCCAATCGGAATGATATCATCCGCGTCTACAAAACCATCATTATTACAATCTCCAGGCCAAACATCATAAAGATTTCCCATTATATCTACATATTTTGCATAACTTTCCAGATAAACATCATCAAATAAACAACCAATTTTGAATTTGTATTCAAAGCTACTTTCTAAACCGGAAATAATATACTCATTCAAACTTGGATCAGCAACTTCATTTTGCCAGGTAGAAGCAGGAGCATCTGCTTTTTTATAATAAATTTGAAATTCATCAGGTTCCGTCAGCATCAACCAATGTAATATCGCAGAATCAGTATTGAAAATTGGTTCGACTGAACTTAAATAAGGAATGCTAGGTAAATCTGAAATTAATGAATAATCAAATCCGCTTGCTAAAAAATCTTCTGCAAGTTGTACTTTATTCTGCAAACCTGCTAATTCGCTATCTAAGGTTATCAAAGTATAAAAGACAAAACTTTCTCCTGGTGGGATATTTAATGTAGCCGGACTTGGATTACTAAAAGCTTGTTGATCGCCAAAAATTGCATAAAGGAATCTTGTATCATCAGGATTCCCTATCTGAGAATTGGGTTCATCTCGCAAAGAAATGTACTTACTTGAATTAGGATTACGCCCTGTCATAAGCCAGTATTTTTCATTCGATGTAACTCCTGAAGGACATACATTTAAAGGATTACCGTCATCAGGGCCATCTCCTCTATTCCAATACCAACAATCATGTTCATAATTTGCCGAATTTAAGATTTTAAGCGCAATATTGCCCGGAGCAAACCCATTATCACCATCTTCATCATAAGAATAAGCAAATTCATTCCCTGAACCTGCTAAATACGTACTAATATCATCCAATGAATCATAGCCAATATCTGCATCAACCATATATCCAACAGAACAGTCGAAAAGTGTATCAATTTGAGATGTATTGTAAAGTGTGTTTTTAATGATAAGCATATCTGCATAAAATTGCACGGGCCAGGTATAAATTTCCTGTGCAACAGCTACATTTAATTGTTCATAATCTCCATGATTGTTACCAGAAGAAGATCCTCCCCAATCTCTTTCACCTTCCGTCCCAAATGGACTGTAATCATAGAAATAAGAGACCGCAGTAACAAATCCGGGATAACTGCAGTCTTCATCTAAAATTCCATCTAAATCATCATCGTATGGTTCAGTAAATAGGTATTCACCACTGGGATCGTTAAAGTCAAAAGGACTGCCAAGATCATCTTCATCTACAAGTCCATCACCATCATCATCGAAATCTGGTGCATTTCCTACTTTTTTCGCTATGATATCATAAGGAGAATTTTCAAAATATTGCATTCCAAGATCGTCAGCTTCCAATGGATTATAAGCTGGTAAAAATTCAAACAAATGCGCATCACCATCAAAACCAACTGTTGTTAATGTATCTACTACAAGCTGCATATCAGGAGTCCAAGTGGGATCACTGGCAGGAATGCAATCATCCCAACTAGTTGGTTCTTCTTCAATCCAATAAAGCTTTTCTCCAAGTTCATTTCTTCTTATTCTTTTGGCTCCAAACCACAAACCTGCCTGGTATAAATAATCAGCTTCGCTTCCAGATGGCCATTTCAAGCCATAGCTATTATCGAGTTTGCCCATATAACCATAATTTGTTACATTTACTTTGATCTGTCCACTTTCAAAAATCTGCTCAACTGACAATTCTCTGGAATCTGGTAAATCTAATGGTCTGGCAGATAAGATTGAAAAGCAAACAAGTATGAATACAATAAATATTTTTTTCATCTTCTCCTCCTACATTCCCAATTCGGTTAGAATTTCATTCATTAATGCTGTAACTTGATCTTGCTGCATATACGATAGCGGGAAGCTAAAAATGTAACAATTACAATCATTTACGCTTCGTTTAAGAGCAACCGGCTGCTGAACAAGAAAATCATAATCGTCCTGAGTTGGCCAGCCAGGTTCATTACTTGGTGATGCACAACCATAACGATACATTATAGTTACATCATTTGCCAAGTAATCCTCATTAAAATAAGAAACAGGCCCTAAACCGTGACAGGGATTAAATATTTCAACATTAACTATTGGATTAAAACTGGGATATTCAAGATCGATTTGTTGCAAATATCCATTAGTTGTTTCTGGTAACGCACTAACAAAAAAAGTGTTTTGCGTATAACTAGATTGTCCTTGATCGTTGGCAAAAATATTAATTGCATTTTCATCAAGCTCAATTCCAAAATAATCTTGCAAAAAAGTAAAATCCGTTTGAATAAAACTGTAATTTGCATTATACAAATTTTGAGCCGAACTAACCAGAATGTTTCCACCGTTTTTCAAATACAGGTTCAGAACATCATATTCACTTGCTAATTTATTACCTTCTATCGGATTATCAGAATGATAAACAATCAATTTGTAATTCTGCAAATCTGTTGGCGAGAATACATCTTTTCCCCAATGAAGAACAGAATTCCAGAAACCATAATCAACTAATTCCTGCCTGTCTAATGCCTCTATATTACCTGAATAATTTGCAAAAATATCCAGGTAAAATAGATCTATAAGATCATCAGGTGAGCCACCGTTATTGGGCGAATCATCCAAAATTAAAATTCCTTCTCTGTCATTTAAAGAAACCGGAGCATGTAAATTAAAAGTGTATTCCGAAGGTGTTTGATCTCCATTCATTGCCATATCTACTGCGCGAACGGTAAGAGTATGTTCACCATAATCCAGATTTTCTAAAATGAAATTTTGACTCAACTCATTTTCAATTGGAATCCGTAACCATTCCAAGCCGTTGTTATCTATAATATTATATTCATCAGCAGGAAGTTCAGGATGAATAAATGCCTGATCATCCAATCTAATATCAAAAAAAACAATTTGAGAAAAATAATTTATACCAGTAGTTTCATCTATAACGATTCCTAAGTATTTATTTCCAGCATAATTACCTATAAATTCACCTTTATACCCCACATGAATAAAATATTGAAAATCATCACTTCCGATCATGGCATAATTGCCTTCTGAATCGATCCAAGTTGGAGTAGCATAACAAATTTCATTATCAATCAATTTTGATGGTAATATTCCACCCAAAGCCGGATCGATATAAGTTACATAATGATTTTCTCCCAAAGCATAACAATCGTTTGAACAATCTGTATAATTCTGTATTATTCCATTATAAATTAACGTATTAGGATAAAGTCCTTCTTGAACTTTGAAATTCATTTTCGCTGGGTTATCGATATCTTCATAGCCGCTTCGAGTTACAATATACGCTTCAAACTGAGTTAGTTCTCCATCTTCATTTGGAGTTAGTGCATTCCCTGTAGCAGTTGTCATTTCAACTTCTCTAATATCTTCACAATCAATGGAATTATACCAGGTGCCTTCTTCCAGAATTGTACTATCGGCTTCTGCAATAATATTGATCCTGTACATAAAATGATCTGCATAAAGTCCTTCCACAAAGATATCGGAAATTTTTTCATTCATTATAAAGATCGTTCCGGTTGAAATTGTCATGCCATCAATATCTCCGGCAACTGTTGATAAAACAGTACCAATTTCTCTGTAATTAAAAAAACTGGTAGAAATCGGGTCACTTTCAAATTCATTTAAGAGATATTTAACTTCTATCTGGCTGATTATATGAGAAAGTTCACCAACATGTGATTCAAAGGTGTATTCAAAAGAATTATCGAAAGTCCAGATCGACCTTTCTGCCAAAGGAGATGATAATGGAATTGTTTGATCAGCTCCTGGTAAATAGTGATATATCCAACCTTCATTATCAGTCAAAATATCATCGGGCAGCTCATTATTCGTTGTATTAATTCTAACTGCAAACTTTGGATTTCCTTCTTCCAGATATTCCCAGTAGATGCATTGAGTATAAAAATATTCAATACTGTTTTCAATTTCGATTTTTTCACCTGTAAAATCTGTAAATGCGAAATTTTCGTTTTCAATAGAATTTGAATTTTGATGTTTACTACAAGATAATAAGAGTAAAATGATAATAATAAAATAACCGATCTGGAGCTTCATGGTTCCTCCTTTTTTACTTCAAGACAAACAATTAACTTAAAAGCAAATACGAAATTGTGAAAAAGTTTTAAACTTGTCAAACATAAAAAAAGCCCTGCAAGATTTTGCAGGGCATTATCCTTGGGGGAGGATTTGCTTTTCAGCAATTATCTATTTGAATTTCGGCATATAAGGTAAGATCATTTGAACTCGATCTTTCTCTGTTACATTCAACTTATCTGCCAATTCCAAAACTGTCATAACTTCTTCCGGCAAGATGGTAGATGCATCGATGGGAACAGTGAATCCGCGCATGCCGTCAAGCTCGGCATATTTTACCAGGTTAAGTTCATTTCTGGTATTCAGCATTGTTTTCATCTCTTCGATTGCCACATCCATGCCGCCTAATTTATCTACAAGTCCTCTTTCCAGAGCCTGTTTGCCAGTCCAAACTCTGCCTTGAGCTACATTATTAACATCACGTACCGTCATGTTTCTGCCTTCAGCCACAGATTCGACAAAACGATTATAAAAATGATGGATCATATCATTACCAAATTGCATTTCTTCATCGGTTGGATAACGGTGAAGTGCTTGAAAATCGGAATATTCACCGATCTTAACTGTATCCCAGTTGATCAGAATCTTTTCATAAAGTCTTTCCATAATTGGAACCATTCCCACAACCCCGATAGAACCGGTAATCGTGCTGGGCTGGCAGATTATTTTATCGGCATACATGCTGATGTAATAACCACCGCTGGCTGCTGCGCCACCCATGGAAACTATGAACGGCTTTTTGTTTTTGCCGGTTGTACAGAGTTTTATCTCACGAGCTATAACATCGGAAGCCAGAGCCGAACCGCCACCACTATCCACACGCAGAATTATTCCTTTTACAGATTTATCTTTACGGGCAGCTTTGATCATTTTTACCAGACTTACCGAACCAATGGAATTTCCAGTTCTGCCTTTTCCGGAATGGATATTTCCCACAGCATAGATCACTGCTACTTTGGAACTAAAACCATCACTCCAGTCGTAACGATATTTGTTGTAAGAATATTTTCTATCGATTTTGGGTGCTTCATAGAGTTCTTTTAGTTTGTCGCTGAGTTCATCTTCGAAAACCAGCTCATCGACCAAACCATATTCTACAGCTTCTTCCGGCAGCCAGATCGGTTTTTCATCGATCAGTTCTCGAAGGCTCATGGTAAGTTTGTCACCTCTGCCCTCTTCGATCATCATTTCTACTTCAGTGAAGATGCCTTCCAGCAGTGTTTCATAACTTTCACGTTCAGCCTCGGTCATTTCTGTTTCGGAGAACATATTTGCAGCAGTTTTATAATCGTGACTTCTCAGATTAATTACATCTATTCCTAAAGTATCCAAGAGTCCTTTTACGTATGGCAGAGAAGCTGCAATCCCTTTGAATTCGACCATTCCTGCCGGGTTCAAATAAATCTGATCGGCTACAGAAGCAGCGAAAGCATAATTCGACCCGCCAACAGCTTCATAATAGAATACAACTTTCTTTCCTGCAGCTTTGAATTCTTTGATGCAGTCGATAAGTTCCTGACGGATAGCCAGTGATGAAGAGAAGTTTTGATTTATGAGTACAATTCCCTGTACATCGTCATCATTCTTAATTTTATTTATCTCTCGAATTACCCGTGATGTTGTTTTTCCTGAACTCATGATGAAGCTGAAAGGACCGAAAGCAGACACTTTTTTCACATCGCGAACTTCGCTGCCAAAATTATATTTTACGAATGAATTCTTTTTGAAATCGAATATACTGCGAAAATTCTTTTCGGAAAAACTAACGTAATATTGACCGTTCTTGAATTCATTATCTTCATCTGCCCGAGCAAAGCTTCCAACTGCCAGGTTATCGAGAGCAACACCAAAATTGATGCCGAAAGTTTCCATTTCCATATCATACGTTCCGCCAATGCGAATTCCATCGATGAGCTCGGTTTGAACGCCAAGAACCGGTTTTGACCATTCTTCATCTCGATAAGAAGTATCGGCACTGAAAGTGAGCCTTTGCACAATATCTGTGCCAAATTCCAGGGGGCGCAGAGCTGCACCCAATTCGTAATAACTGCTTTCCCGGAAAAGATTATATGCAATAGCTGCCACAGAAAAATTATCAGCAGGACGGAACAAAATCGATTCACTCAAACTTCCGTCTTTAAACTTCTTGTTTTTCCAATCCCAGGCTGTTCCCAGATAAATGTTGTTGGTAAGTTTGGCGTGTCCGCTGGCAAACAGCAAACGATGATAATTGTTGCCGCCCACCCTGTCTAACACATAACCAAAATTATCTGCTCCGAAAAAAACGGAATAGAAATCTTCGTAAACACCATCTTTGTCGTAATTTCCCAGAAAAGAAATTCCATTTGAATTTCCAAAACCAACTGCGGCAGGATTAACCTTGAGAGCCATGAAATCGTCTGTTCCGGCTATAGAAGATTGTGCCTGCAATCCTAACACTATCGCTAAAATTGTGATGATAAAACTTAATTTTTTCATTTTTCCCCTCCTTTAGTTTATTTTAATTTTTTAAAGTTTATACTGGCATTGGAAGTGCTGGCTGTAAGTTTGTGGACGCCTTTTCCCAATCTGCCTTCAAATTTCGATTTTGTCATCAGCTCGGAGCTGAATTTGAGAGACTGAACATTTATACTGGAATTGGAGGTTGTGGCATAAACTTCGGCATTCACCTTTGGTGACAGAAATACATTGATGCTGCCATTACTGGTAGAGAGCAGAAGATCATTATTTATTTCCTCGATTTCAGCTTTGATCGAACCATTGCTGGTTATTACATTTTTCAGGTAAGGAACTTTCTCCACTTCTATTCTGCCGTTGCTGGTTGTCACATTCACTTTGCCCGTAATATTTTCTACTTCGATGCTGCCGTTACTGGTAAAAGCCTCGATAGAACCTTCCAGATTTTCCACTTCCACAGAACCATTGGAAGAACGTAAACTAAGATCGCCACTGGCATTTTCAATTTCAATCGAGCCGTTTGTGGTTTCAACTGTTCCCAATTTTAAAAACTTAGGGATCTTGATCTCAAATTCGCAATTTGCTGCCACTTTCTTCGTCTGCGGAATTGTATTGATCTGCCAGTTTTTATCATCATTTATTTCAACTTTCAGATCATCAAGTTTATCTTCACCTTTCCAGCTTTTGATAACTGCTTTCAGTTCCACATAATCCTGATCCCAGCTTTCGATCGTTACAGAACCATTCAAGTTGAAAACATCCAGAATGTCGCCTTTTCGGGGATTGAAGGTTTCGTTGACCTCACTTCTGGCAAAATCATCGCCTTCGCTCCAATCAACATTCACAATGCTGTTCTCTTCATTCACGAAATGTTTTACAATTTTTTCGGGAGAATCTCCAATTACCGATAACGACCCTCTTACTATCAGTCTTACAAAGCCACCCAGGAGCTGTCCCCAGAAACCGGTGAGATTTGTGTTGTCTTCGCCTTCAACCAGGATTCCCTGGCTGCTGATGGAAACTTTCTCATCATCGCTGTTCACGAAAACACCTTCGGAATTCACGATTACAGATTCATCACTATCCTGATCAAATATCATCAGTTCACCATTTTCAAATTTGAAGATCTCACCATCATCGGTTTCTATATTCAGTTTATCTTTGTTGAACCAGCAGTAAACGCCATCCTTTTCGATGATATAAGCTTTTTGCATGGGAAGATAAACTTCTACTTTGGAACCGAGTGGAGATGAAATAAAAATATTCTTACCATCATTTTCTACTACTACATTTTTATCGGAATATTTAATTTCCACATCATTTCGCTCTTCAAATTCCAGAGTTTTCAATTTCACATTATCAAAATTCAGATGAACTTCATCATCCACAATATTCACGTTTTTAGAAATAGCCATCAGGATAACACTGATTATCATCAGAGAAACTACTAATATTACCTTTCTCATCATTTCCTCCTATTTAACTTCTTTGCTGTTGTAAATAAGCGTGGCAGCTGCAAACAAAGCCCCACTTACTACTACCTGAAGAAAAGATTTCCAGTTAAAGATCAACATTCTCCAGGTTTCGGCAACGAACATTCCATAGTTGATCGTTGTCGGATCACCTTCAATATTCATCTGATTATTCAAACTAACCAGATCCACAAGATATTTGAGTGGTAATGGCAAATTCCATCCCATAAGTACATTCAAAATCATGAACAGGAATTGAACTCCCAAAAGTATTCCCACTCATGTAAAAAATGCTTTATCCTTGAAAATCGAAGACAGGAAAAATGTAATACTACCGATAAGTAAAGTAATTTTTGCAAAATACAGGAACGAAACCAGCATTCCATTCAAACTGGCAATCAAAGAAAACTGCCCCAGAAATGCCAGGATGATATTGGCGATCAGGTAATTAAAGATGACAATTGCCAGTAATACAACCCAGTTTCCACCAATTGTTACCGTGTATTTGGAAAGTGATCTGAGCCAGTAACTTACAGGTTGAGAGCGATGGAACAATTCGCAATTTCTCTTTAGATCGTCGTTCAAAGCACTTTGAGTTAATGTGATGGTGAACAGCAAAGCTACAAAACCGGGCAGACTGACCATTACCATATTTATCATGTAAATGAGAGTTGGAATTTCCATATCATCCTGCATGAATTCCAAACCGGAAATGTTCAGGTCACCTCTAAAATAACCAACAGCCATCGATAGCAAAATAAGTGCGTAAAATGCCAGCGTGATCCAGAAAGGTACAAACAATGTTTTCTTACAGATGAAATAGTCTTTTATCATTAATGCTTTAAATTTTTTCATTTGATCCTCCTACTTTTTCCAGAAACAGATCGGATAAGGTTGGCTTAGAAATCTGGGCATCTGCGATCTTGATATTGCTGGGAAGGATAGCACTGTGATGTCCCAGCGTTTTGGTGATCAATCTTGGCTTGTGTTCTTGTAATAACTCTAATTTATCGGATGTAACTGTGAAGATAGAATATTCCTTTTTCAGTTCTTCGATATTTTCGTACAGAATGATCTCGCCGTCGTCGATGAATATGATGTCCTGCAGGATCTGTTCTACTTCTTCCACTTGATGCGTGGAAATGATTATCGTTTTGTTTTCGTCATAAAATTCGCCCAGGATCGTGTTGAAAAATTCCTTCCTGAAAACGATATCCAAGCCTAAAGTCGGCTCATCCAGCAGCAGCACCTGAACATCCAGAGAGAGCGTGATCAGCAGATAAAGTTTTGTTTTCATTCCTTTGGAAAGTGATGAAACTTTCTTATCTATTGGAAGATCACTTTTGGCCAGAAGATCAGTGGCTTTTTCCTGATTCCAGCTCTGGTTCAAAGCGGCTACATAATCGATGGTCTGCTTCACTGTAAGTTTATCGTCCAGGCAGCTTACGTCGGGAATGAACGCAATGTGATCGTGAATGGATTCTTTCAGTTCCGAAAGAGTTTTGCCCATTATATTCACATTTCCCTTGAATTTGAGAAAACCCAGCAGGCAACGCATCAGAGTTGATTTTCCTGCTCCGTTCTTGCCCAGCAGTCCGATAATTCTGCCTTCCGGAATTGAAAGCGTTACATTATCCAGAGCTTTCAGCTTTCCATAAAATTTGGTTAAATTGTGGGTTTCGATGAGATTCATTTGTTTCCTCCTTGCTCATAAACACTGGCGATAGATTCGATCAATTCTTGTTTGGTAATTCCCAGTGATTTACTTTTGTGTACCAGTTTTATCAGGTCGTCGTTGCGAAATTCCTGATTTTTCTTCTTGGTCAGTTTGGCTTTTGCTCCTTTTTCCACGAACATACCGATTCCTCTTTTTTTGAAGATCACTCCTTCATTCATGAGTTCACTTACAGCATTGGATACAGTTTGCGGATTCAGCCTGTATTGAGCTGCCAGCGAACGGATGGATGGTATCGGTTCTTCCTCTTTGAGGGAATTGGTAATAATGGCGTTTTCGATCTCTTCCTTGATCTGCAAGTAGATCGGAACACTGTCATCAAACTTCATATTACCTCCTCACTGTTTTAGTGTCTGGGGCAACTGGTACACTGGTGGGTTAATACGTCAAGACATTTTTTATTTTTTGTTTGTTTTGGGAAGGTCGGGATTGCTGTAGATGGTTATTTTAAAAGGGCTTGACTTGAATAATTATTTTTTTGCTTTTCAGGATTTAATTTCGGATTCGATTTGATAATGAGAAAAAACTGCCACAAAGATGCACAATGAAGAACCTTGAAAAGGTTTATAAGAAAGTAACCTCTTCGTAAACTTTTTCAAGGTTCGGCAAAATAATCCCAGACAGGGCGAGATTTAAAAACTTCGGAATGTTATCGATTTATTGTTATCTTCCGAATGTTGTATTTCTTCCAATATTTTTTTTCCAACTTATCTCAAGATTCTGCGGACCTAAGGCAAGTTTGAGAAGCTTGTCACATGCTGCAAGTTATGTGATAAGCTGGCTAATCTCGCCTTGTAATTCATTCACGAGTCAAGTCTGAGATCTTTTTCATCCTGAAGTCCAGTCTAAAAACTTTTATAGCCTTATTCCTTGCGAATGGTTAATTCAAAAAAAACAAAATTGGTGCAATCGTTTCGATTGAGCATAAAGTTTTTGCTGATCATCTTCGATCAATCTTAATCATAATTTTCGAGACGAAAAGAATAAACACTTAGACTCCACGAGACGTGAAGTCCAACAAACAATCCGTGTTCATTCGCGGCAAAGAGATTCTTCCAGTCTTCGTCTAAAAGAAATCGCGACTACGCCTTGGCTCAGTTCCGGTGGGACAGGTCGTCAATCTTCTTAGAAAGAATTTCTCAGAATGGCGGAAACAAAAGCTGTCATCCTGTCCGTTCTCCGTAGTACTACGAAGGATGAAAGTGATCCGGCAGCTGCCGGATCGTATCGAAGGATATGGAATGATTAATGATCAATCTTTCCGACAGCAATTTCAAGAATTTTCGAAAGAAGCTGACGGAAAGAATCGAGTTCAGTTCCGTCTGGACTTGAGGAGTTGTTTTGTTCTGAATTCCAGTCTGGAATTATTTTTTCTTTTGACAAATTTTGCTCAAACTCACAAGTTCGGATTTGGATTTTGAAATCAAGGGAAATTAAATGCGGATTGAATTGAAAGAATTCACAATTAAAGAGCAAAAACGCATTGCACTTTTGTTCAAATATGATAGAGAAGTAATAGAGCTGATAAAACAGATCGAAGGCAGTAAATGGTCTGCTATTGATAAGTTCTGGCATATTCCCTACCAGGAAGAAGCATATCAAAAGCTAAATAAACAGTTTAAGGATAAACTGGAATTTGTAAAATATTCGGAAGTTCCTTCAGAATATTTTGCAGCTTTGGAAAAAGAAAATTACAACGAATCGACTTTTAAAACTTATTCAAATAATTTCAGAAAGTTTCTACAATATTATCCCAACTTGAAACCAGCTGAGATCACACCTGATCAGATTAGAAAATACATAATTCATTTAGTAGATGAAAAGAAGTGTTCTCCTTCTTACCAAAACAATGTTATCACTGCAATTCGATTCTATTACACAAAAGTATTAGGTAGAGAATTAGATGATTATTATGCTCCACGTCCTCATAGACCAAAAAGCACACCCAAAGTTTTGAACGAACAGGAAGTTGCAGCCATTTTGAAACATGTAACTGATCTACGAGATAAATGCATGATTTTCCTGGTATATTCCGCAGGATTAACTCCCAGTGAGATAATTTACCTGAAACCGGATCATGTAGATTCAAAAGCGATGAAGATCTTTATTAGCAGTGCAAAAGGAGACAAGGACAGATATGTGGTTTTAGCTGATAAATTACTTATTTTATTACGAAAATACTTCAAGCAGTATAAACCGAAAGAGTGGTTATTTGAAAGCTCTCCCGGCAAACAATATTCCAGAAGAAACTTACAAAAATCCTTCCAAACTGCCGTAAAAAAGAGCGGAATAAATAAACCAGCAACCCTAACGATATTGAAAAATTCTTTTGCTGTTCATTTAATAGAAAAAGGAGTGGATATAAGATATATTCAGCAAATTCTGGGTCACAAACAATCTAAAACTACGATGAAATATTTAAAGGTCAGCAAAAAGGATATAAAAGCAATTAGAAGTCCATTGGACAGCTTAGAAATTTGAAATGAGATATTTGAAATGAGAATTTTAACGTCTTTCTGAAGATTCTTTTAGCCTGACTTCCGACTGTGTCCGGCGATGCATTGCGAAGTTGGAAGAATCTCTTGAGATTTCGTTTAGCTTTTCACCTAAAATAGGAGATTCTTCCAACCTGTGCCAGCGTAGATCATCGAAGCCGCAAGATCAACATGAACACACCCCACGACTGAAGTCGCACCCCTCTCAAGAGGGGAATAACGTCAGAATGACGAATAAGACTGGAAGCTTGAGTAATGAAAATTATGGATACTGAAGATTACAAATTGACTCCGATTGAAAGAGATCGGTATAGGATCGAGGTTTTTGCTTTCCAATTTTACCCCTCTGTCCTTCAAAAGTCGGACATCTCCCCTCAAACAGGGGAGCAATAAGGAATTTCCTGAAATGAATAATCTGGAAACGAAAGATTACAAATTGACTCCAATTGAAAGAAATCGATATAAAATCGAAGTTAACTCCTTTGAATTCAAAAAAGAACATGCTAAAAAGATCGATGGTTGCTATTTCAGCGGACCGCAGCAATCCTGGGTGATGCCGCAAAGTGAAAAATGTTTAAAACAGTTTTTGGCATTATTTCCACATAAGAATATCAATCCTCGACAAAAAGCAATTCAAGACATGATTGATCAGCTGACAGTAAAGCGCTACAGCGAAAATACGATAACAGTTTACAGAGATCACATAATCAGGTTTTTTGATCATTTTCCTAAAACTGAGCCTTCCCAACTTAGCGATGAAAACGTAAAAGAGTATATTCTTTATCTACTAAAAACAAAGAAAATTTCACTTTCTTATCAGAAACAGGCAATAAGTGCTATAAAATTTTATTTTGAAAAAATCCTGCGGAGAGAAACTAAGAAGTATTACTTTGAAATGCCGAGAAGTGAGGAAAGAAAACTTCCAGTTGTATTAAGTAAGAGGGAAGTGAAAAAGATTCTGGATTGTACACAAAATTTGAAACATAAAACTATATTATCCACAATTTATTCGGCAGGATTAAGATTGAGTGAAGTTGTGAACTTGAAAATTGCTGATATCGACAGCGAGCGAAAACTGATCTACGTTCGAGGTGGGAAGGGTAAAAAAGACAGAATAACGATTTTAGCAGATGAGCTATTGTCATTACTTAGAAAGTATTTTAGAATCTACAAACCAAAAGTATGGTTATTCGAGAATAATTCCCATAAGCAATATTCTAAACATACTATACAAACAATATTTTACAGAGCATTGAATAATACAAATATTGACAAAAAAGCTTCGGTTCATACATTACGTCATAGCTTCGCAACCCATTTGCTGGAGCAGGGAGAAGATTTGAGGTATATACAGAAAATACTTGGTCATAAAAACGTGAAAACGACAGAGATTTACACCCATATTACAAAAACAGGAACTAGTAAAGTCATCAGTCCATTAGATGATTTGGGTTTTGACGCAGAGGAATGAAATGAATACAATAACCAAGTTAGAAAAGTTATTGTACTCATTTTAAGTGTAACTATAGATGGTTATGTACTCAAGATTAATTGGCGTGAGTACGAATGTTA
>JAIPJH010000076.1 GCA_021734245.1 Candidatus Cloacimonadota bacterium
GTCCGTGCAATAATTCACTATCCATATTAATTTGTATCTGAGTCATTATTCTCCTCCTTGTTTTTGTTTTGGCAAATCCAATTTACAAGGATTGAATTTTGGCTCAAATTCTTTTTACACCATTTTTAGGACTCTATCACATTATTTCCTCTTCAAAATTTTAATATATTATAAATGATAAAACTCTAATTGAGTCAAGTTTGGAATTATTAATTATCAATTCCATAATTTATATATCTTCTAAACAAAATCCTTTCCACTCGATTTTATACTCCTCAAATTGATCGATAATTTTAGCTGCTTTGGTTTTAAGTGATTCTATTCTCAGTTTATTTTTCTTCATTTTTACATCTGCAAAAAGAACATTCTTTTTCATTTGATTAACAGCAACTATATCGATTTCGTTTGTATATTTTTTTTCCCAATATGATCCGATGATATTATATTTTCCCGATTCTATTAGTTTTTTATGAAAATATCTTTCCAAAATTTTGCCTGCATACACATCGTAATGTGCTTTTATATAACGTTTAATATAATCGAAGTTATTCATTTCTACAGATGACCGATTTCTATAAATGAATCTGAACCAGAAATTCAGGAAATTATCTTTTACATAATATTTCTGACGCTTTGAATTTGGCTTTGCCAGAATTGGTTTTATTCGATCGATTATATCATAATTCTGATCTAACCTATCTAAATAACCTCCAATTTTTTTTTGTAAATATGATTCAATTTCACTTCTTCCGGTTTTGCCCTTGGATATCAACTCTAATATGGAAAAATATGTACTGTAATCTTTGCCAAATTCTCCCATCAATACAGAAAACCCTTCCTCTAAAAATGGTGAATTTTCGCGGATTACAGAAGTTAGTAATTTTTTTAAACTGTTGACATTCTCATCAATTAGAATTTCCAGATATTTTGGCATAAAACCTGTCAGAAGAAAAGCGTGAAATAAGACTTTTTGATCAATAATATTAGATTCAGAAAATATTTCTTTTACAGTTTCAATTTTGAAAGGTTGTAATCGTAAAATGCGATCCGCTCTACCAAACAACGGTTCCTTTTCATCGATGAATATTTTATTCATCAAACTGAAAATAGAGCCGCTTAAGATTAAATGAATTCCTCCATTTTCTCTATTTGCATCCCACATATTCTGCAGTTCCGAAATAAAATCAGGATGGTAACGATAAATATCTTGAAATTCATCTATTATAACAATCAATTTTCTTTTTTTGGAATATTCAAATAATAACTGCAAAACATCTTTCAATGTAAAGTTACTTCCGACAACCGGTATTTTCAATTCTTCTCTGATAATATTTACAAATTCGTTGCATAATAAATTCTCATTCTTGCGAGATGCAAAAAAATACAAATGCTGTTTTTCCTTACAAAATTGTTTAATCAAGCGGGTCTTGCCAATTCTTCTACGCCCTGTTATTACAGTCATAGTATTTCTTTTAATAGAAATTTTATCTAACTTCTGTAACTCTTTCAATTCAGAATTCCGACCATAGAATTTCATATAACAACTCCTGTTGTAACAATGCAAATTGTTATAATTACTGTAAAGTTTTTTCTGATTTCTTTTTACTAAATTAATTAATGGATTAATAATTTTTACTTTATCAAACATCAATATCGATTTCATATTTTACAAAATTCCTTGTCAGAAAAATCAGTCTGAAAAACATCGTGGCAATTATAAAATTAAATTTGTATGGGAGATGGAAATGAATTACACAGAAAAGAAGATCGTCAAAAAACCTCGGATATTTTTCTCGGAAGCTCTGGACATTACAAAGTGGGAAAACGTAGAAAAAGTTTTAAAAGAGCTGGAAGTGGAAGAAATCAATTCTGCAGATGAATTGGTAAAATATATGCAGAAACTGGGTGAATTTTCCGATATTCTGGATGAAGAAATGGCTCAACGTTACATCAAGATGACCTGTTTTGCAGATGATGAAAATATCGAAAAAGCATACAATGATTTTTATGCTGATATTGTAGCAAAAGTTCGTCCTTACGATTTCAAATTCAAAAAGAAATTTTATGACAGTCCTTATCGCAGAGAGCTGGATGAGAAGGAATATGGACATTTGAATCAAATCATTTCCAATGATATCGAGCTTTTCCGTGAGAAAAATATTCCTCTTACCGTGGAAGAACGTAAACTTGCCAATAAATACGGCGGCAGTTTTTCCAGGATAACAGTTACTTACAAAGGAGAAGAAAAAACTCTTTCTCAATTAGCTCCTTATCTAAAAGATCCCGATCGTAAAGTACGAGAAGAAGTATGGAAACTGCGCAATGAAAAGATGCTGGAAAAGCGGGAAGAATTCAATCAGCTTTTTGACCAGATGAAAAAGCTTCGCATTCAACAGGCCAAGAATGCCGGATTTGATAATTACCGAGATTATATGCATCAGCGAAAAGGCCGTTTTTCTTACACACCCGAAGATATCTACAAATTCCACGATGCTGTGGAGAAAGAAGTTCTTCCTTTCTTGAAAGAACTAACTCAGGAGAGAAAAGAAAAACTTGGAGTAGAAGAACTTCGTCCCTGGGATACTTCTGTCGATCTGGATGGAAAAGTACTAAAACCCTTTAAAAACATCGATGAATTCGTAGATAAAGCTATCGACATTCTGCATGAGATAAAGCCTGAATTTGGTATTCGCTTGAACCTGATGAAAAATTCCGATCTGCTGGATCTGGAAAACAGGAAAGGCAAAGCTCCGGGCGGTTATAATTATGCACTGCAGGAAACCGGTGCTCCGTTTATTTTTATGAATGCTGTAGGAATGCATCGCAATGTGGTAACACTTCTGCATGAATCTGGTCATGCCATGCACAGTTTTGCTACCAAAGATTTCAAGATAGATGCTTATAAAGGAACGCCCAGCGAAGTGGCAGAACTTGCATCCATGAGTATGGAATTTCTTTCCATGAATTTGTGGAATAAATATTACACTGAGGAAGCAGATTTCAATAAAGCACGCAAAGATCAGCTCAAAGGTTCTCTCAGTTTCTTGCCCTGGTGCATGATCGTGGATGCCTTCCAGCATTGGATTTACTTGAATCCAGATCACACAATGGAAGAACGCGAGGAATATTTTGCTTCTTTGATGGATCGCTATAATACTGGTGTTAACTGGGAAGGATTGGAAGATTTTAAAAAAATTATGTGGCTTTTCCAACTTCATATTTTTGAAGTTCCTTTCTATTATATCGAATACGGAATGTCTCAATTAGGAGCACTTTCTGTTTACAAAAATTACCAGCTCAGCGGCAAAGAAGAAGCTCTGAAGAAATATGAAAAATTCCTTTCTCTGGGATATTCCAAACCAGTTGATGAACTTTATGAAGCAGCTGGCATCAAATTTGATTTCAGTGCTCCTTACGTAAAAAAACTGGTTGATTTTGTTCGAAACGAGTTAAAACAGATCAAGTGATAATTACTGATCTTTAATAAAATCAAGGGGTTTGGTCTGATTAGAAATCGGAGCAAACCCCTTCTTAAAAAAAAAGCAAAAAGGTAAGAAGTTATGAAGAAATTTTTGTTGATTTTTCTATTAACTATTTCAGTTTTTCTATTGGCAGACAAACCTTATGTATTAGTTGTTTCTTTTGATGGCTTTCGCTATGATTATACAGAAAAAACCGATACTCCGAATTTTGATTACCTGCAAGAAAATGGAACCAAAGCAAAATCTCTTCAACCGATCTTTCCTTCCAAAACATTTCCCAATCATTATGCTATCGCCACAGGTAGTTACACAGAAACTCATGGTTTGGTCGCTAACCATTTTTACAGCAGAAAGCATAAAGATGTTTACACGATGAAAGATAAAGAAAAAGTCCGAGATCCTAAATGGTATGGAGCAGAACCGATCTGGGTTACTGCAGAAAGACAAAACGTGAAAACTGCTTCCTATTTCTGGGTAGGTTCAGAAGCTCCGATTGGTGGTTATCTTCCCAGTATTGTAAAGCAGTACCATCATGATTTTCCTTATGAAGCTCGCGTTGATTCTGTTCTCAGCTGGCTGCAGCTTCCTGAAGAAAAAAGACCGCATCTCATCATGCTCTATTTCGATGAACCGGATTCCGGCGGACATAAGTTTGGCCCGGAAAATCCTGAGCTAATTCCAATAATAAAAAAAATGGATTCAATTTTAGGAAAGGTAATTAATGGAATTCAGGAACTGGAAATTGCTGACCAAATCAATCTTATCCTTCTCAGTGATCATGGCATGACAACTGTAAAAAAAGGACAGACGATCAACTTGAATGATTACATCCCGGATCCGGAAATCTGGCATCCTTATTTTGGTGGTCCGGTAGTGCAGCTTACCTTAAAAACCGATTCAAGAAAATTGGAATCCGACTTATTCTTGAAACTGAAATCTATTCCACATATCAAAATTTATGAATACGATACTCTTCCAGAACGTTTTCATTTCAAAAGTTTAGATGCAGGAGATTTTATTCTGGTAGCAGAAGAAGGCTGGACGTTAACCACCAGTGATGATCCTTATGATTCGATGGCTACTCATGGCTACGATCCGAAACTTAAAAATATGCAGGGAATTTTTTACGCCATGGGACCAAATATAAAAGCAAATCATCAAATGGATACTTTTGAAAATATTCATATTTATCCTTTTATCTGCAAACTTCTACAGATTGAACCGTACCGAAATCTGTTTAATGGTCCAGATGGCAAATTAGAAGTTTTGGAAGGTATTTTGGAAAAATAATTCATGCAGAAAATCCCGATAGAAACCTTCCTTCAAAAAGCAAGTTCACTTCCAATTATCGATGTGCGAACATCCGATGAATTTACTAAAGGACACATTCCTGGTGCTTGTAATATTCCGTTATTTTCCAATGATGAACGGGCTATCGTTGGCACAAAATACAAACAGGAAAATCGTGAATCTGCCTTTCGGGAAGGTATTCATCTCATTGCAGCCAAAATCGATTTTTATCTTTCCGAATTGGAAAAACTACATCTTTCTTCCCGCGAAATTTTGCTTCATTGCTGGCGGGGAGGTATGCGCAGCGAAGGAATGGCAAATCTTTTTCGGTCGATAGGATACAAAGTTCATCTTTTAGAAGGTGGTTACAAATCTTTTCGACGAACTGTTCTTAAAAGTTTTGAGAAATCTTATAATTTTATTATTATCGGCGGCATGACCGGCAGCGGAAAAAGTGATGTCCTTCGAGAAATCTCAAAAAAAGATGAGCAGATCATCGATCTGGAAGGAATTGCCAATCACAAAGGTTCTGCATTTGGTGCTTTAGGTCAGCCGGCACAACCAACTGTGGAACAATTTGAAAATGAATTATTCGGTGAACTGAACAAACTCGATCCTGCTGAAAGGATCTGGTTGGAAGACGAAAGCCAGTTGATCGGAAAAGTGCGAATCCCCAAACCTTTTTTTTTGCAGATGAGAAATGCAGATGTTTACAAGCTTGAACTCAGTAAAGAACTTCGCATCAAAAGGCTGATGCAGGAATACACAAATTTCAATAAAGATAAGATCATCTTTTCTATTCACAATATTGCAAAGCGCCTGGGTGGACTTGCCTTCCAGAAAGCTGTGGAATCTGTTCAGAAAAATGATTTTCACACGGCCATCGATATTGTACTTTCCTATTATGATAAAACCTATTCTTATGGAATCTCCAAACGAAAAGATCAAACGATCATTCCAGTTAAAATAGAAGAAGACAATCCCCCAAAAACTGCTAAAATTTTGCTGCAGAAAATTAATTCACGCATCCCCCGAAAAATATTTATTTTTCAGTAAGCAACAAAAAAAACAATAATTTCATTTTTTTCAAGCCCATGAAATTATTCATGGGAAAAGCTAGCAAAACCTTTTATAGTAACCATTTCAATGGTTTTGTGTTTGTGCAAACGGTTGAAACCGTTGTCCGATATATTTCTGGCATCAAGATTCCCACGAATGACCCAGTGAAATTGAATTGATTTCACAGGTTAAAAATTCGTGGGCTTTGCTGGATAAGTTTTTGGACGGGTAAAATAGCAACAATTTTCTTTATTACAGTAAATTAGGTTTATACCTTCCAAATTTTTCGGGGGATGCTTGGAAAATTAATTTATTTGACAAAAGAAACCAAAGCTAATTTATTTAATTTATAAAAGTTGTGAATGTATTCGAATATTAGGAACTAAAGAATTATGTATTACCGTAGAAAAGTACTGTTAGCTTTGATTGAAAAATCTAAGGAAAAAAAAATAGGCAAATTGAATTTGCAAAAAATGCTTTTTCTTTTTTGCAGAAAACAACATAAACCAAGTTACGATTTTATTCCTTATAATTATGGTTGTTATTCTTTTCAAGCTAATAAAGATTTATTACTGATGAGCCAATTTTATAACTTGATCGGAGAAAACGAAACTGAGTGGATATTGAAAACAAACGATTCATATATTAATGAATTGAATAGTTATGATAGTCAAAATATAAGTAATCTTTTCAAAACTGAAGATATTGATAATCAATCAAAATTCATTAGTAGTATTTATAAGAGATATCCTTATTATGCTATAAATAGTAAAAGAAATTTGAACTCCAATGAGCAAAAATTAATTAATCATGAAAAGCAGAAAGTAAAATCTCAAAATAATATGCAGCTTTTTACAATTGGATATGAAGGTAAAAACATAGACCAATATTTAGATGATTTGATTCGAAATAATATAACAGTACTATGCGATGTCCGTAGAAACCCTAAAAGCATGAAATACGGATTTTCTAAGAAACAAATTCAAAGATATTGCAATAATTTAAGTATAAAATACGTACATCTTCCTGAACTTGGAATTGAAAGTAGTCAAAGAAAAAATCTTTCAGATAAAGAAAGCTACAGGAAATTATTTGATCTATATAAGATCCGTTTAAATTCAAAAGCAGAAGAAATTAAACATATTTATGATTTACTTGAAGAGAATAAAAGAATTGCTCTTACATGTTTTGAAAGTGATCCCCTATCTTGTCATAGGCACATTATTGCTAATAAAATCAATAAGGAATTCAATATTCCGATAAATCATATATGAAAGAAGAAATATTTATTTTAGTTAAAACATACCCAACTCTTTCAAAGAAATATTTTGAATTGGTATGTACAGCAGGAATAAATAGAAATGGTGAATGGAGAAGAATCTATCCTATTCCATTTCGTCAACTTTCAGACATAGAGAAATATCAGAAATATCAATGGGTTGATGTTGATATTGAAAGAAACCTTGATGATCCAAGAATTGAAAGTTACAGATTAATTCCTCAAACTTCAATTTCAATTATCTCTCCAGTTTTAGATACTGACAAAGATAGAAGTTGGAAAACTAGGAAAGACATTATCTTTTCTAACACAAAAATTTACACAAATCTTGAAGAAATAATTTATAAAGCCAACAAAGAGAATAGTTTATCGTTGGCAACATTCAAGCCTACCAAAGTTTTAGATGTAACATTTGATGTGGATTCCGAAAAATGGGATGACAATAAACTTAGAGTTATAGAAGCAGATAGGCAACAACTTAAGTTATTTGAAGACTACAAAAAAGAAATCAAAATTGTGGATAAACTTCCATTTAGATTTCGTTACCATTTCATAGATGATAAAGGAGTTGAAACAAAACTAAAGATAGTTGATTGGGAAATTGGACAACTATTTTGGAATTGTTTAAGAATGTCAAAAAATAAGGATCAAGCTTTGAACGATGTATTGAGAAAATACAAAGAAGATTTCATTAATAATAAGGATCTGTATTTCTTCTTAGGAACAACAAGACAATATCATGGATGGGGCAAAAATCCCTTTGTAATAACGGGAATTTTCTATCCACCCAAGGAAAGTTCTCAGTTGCAATTTAATTTATAATCTATTTAAGTTGGAGGTCGTTATGAAAAAGTTCGCAATTTTAATTTTAGTTTTTTCAATTCTCAGTTTTGTCAGTTGCACACCAGAAGTAGATTTGGACGTTGAAAAAGCTGCAATTGAAAAAGTTCTACAAACTTATATTGTTTCGATGGTGGCAGAAGACATGGAAGGAATTTCCAACATTTTTGCACATGATGAAGACATGATAAGTTTTGGAACTGATGCCGGTGAAAGAATTGTTGGTTGGAGCGGCATGAAGAAATTGATGGAAAAACAATTTGCTGCATCTGATCATCCCACAATAAGACCTTATGAACAAGTTATTCGCATCAACTCAACCGGAAACACAGCCTGGTTTACCGAATATACAGATTGGAAAATGATGGCTGGTGAAGAAGAGATAAGCTTAACAGGACTTCGTTTAAGCGGAGTTCTGGATAAAGGCTTAGCTGGCTGGAAAATAGTGCAATTACATTTTTCAGTTCCGGTGGAAGGTCAGGTATTAGAATATTAAATGGGATAGAATTTGATAAATAATGAAAATTCTTAAATTAGACTATCCTCGTGGCAGAGCCAGGAGGTATTTCGCCAAATTTATTTCAGCAAGCTGAAAACCGAATTTTTATTATTTACCCCTCTCCGGCAACTGCCGGATCTCCCCTCCAAAGGGGAGAAAATTTTGAAAGCCCGATGCAGAGCAGCGAGGAATTCTTAAATAAAACCTGTCGGAGAATCAATATCTGGCAGGTTTTATGTTATTTTATCAGAAGCATTTTATTTGTTTTTAATACGTTCTCGGCTCGAACCTGGTAATAATAAACACCCGAAGAAACAGGTTTACCCGAATCATCTTTGCCATTCCAGATTACAGAATAAAATCCATTATTGTCATCCTGAGTCCCGAGACTTTGCTCGGGAAAGGATCTCACTTTCTGACCTTTAAGATTATATATTGTAATATCTACCTGTTCGTATTGTTCGTTGCTGATTTCAAATAAAATCGTAGTGCTTGGGTTGAATGGATTGGGATAATTCCTCAGATTCGTGATCAGCGGAATTACATTCTCATCAGCAGAAACCGGCATAATTATTGTCACTTCCGTTTCCAGATAATCATCACTGAATTCCGCCCAGATCGTAGCAACGCCAAGATCACCAGATTCCCAGAATGTTGATTCAGCTATACCGTTTTGATCGGTAAATCCATAATGAAGAATATTGCCGATATCGCTGTCGAAATATACAGTTGCACCAGCAACCGGTTCTTCATTTTCATCTTGAACCATTGCCTGAATCGTGGAATAAGTTAGATTATCATCAAAATAGATCGTATCCGGCTCCGCCGTTAACCACACCATCGTTTCTTCTGCTGATAATGTGAAAGCAAAAAAAACTATAATAAGAATTACAAATCTTCTCATAAAAAATCTCCTTCTCATCAATCAGAATAGCTAATTATCTTCAGATTTCTATAAACATTTTCAATTCTTACACAAATCTTCGACAAGAAATATTTAAAGAAATTCCTGCCGAAAAATGATTTTGCCGACAGGAATTCATGATTTTCTTTAAACGTTCTTTCTTACTTTATTTAAGCAGGATCATCTTTCTATTTAACTGAAATCCTTCAGATTTGAGCTGATACAAATAGATTCCTGAAGAAACCTGCTGATCATTATCATCTTTACCGTTCCAAACAACTGAATGCTCTCCTGCCGATAGCTGATCAAATTCAAAATTCCTGATTTTCTGTCCTTTTATATTGAAAATGGAAAGTTCTGCCTTTGCAGCCAGATCGGAAGTTATATTGAATAAGATCGTCGTACTTGGATTGAACGGATTGGGATAATTATCCAGCGAAACTATCTTCATGATTGGATCATCACTATAGCTTCCACCATCCACACTTATGGCAAAATCATCAATATTCATTCCACCCAGCATGATATATGAGTCGCTGTAAAATCTGAATCGAATTTGAACGTTAGGTTCATTCAAATATTGAGCCAGAGAATAGGAATATTCCATCCAATCATTCTGATTTCCGGTTAATTCAGCCAATTCATCCCAAGTTTGCCCATCTGTGCTTACTTCCAAATACATATAATCGTAATTCGGTTCAATATTATATTTGGCCCAGAAGCTAACTTCTGCGTCACTGAATCCTGTCAGATCTACACTGATCAGTTCTGCGGAAATATCAAGGTTGCTCAGATAGTTTCCAACTGGACTCTCAGTTAAACTGTAAGTGCCGGAAAATGCTTGATTATCAGCCAGTCCCCAACTTCCTTCAAAAGTCCAATAAGGTGCGCCAGATTCAAAGTCATCGTTAAACGGCAGCGAAATCGGCGGCATCGGAATTACAGTCACGCTATTGGAAGGAACTGATTCCTCACCAGAAGCCGTATAAACTGCTGTTACATAATAAGTGTATTCCTGTCCGTTAGTTAAGCCGAAATCAACATAAGAAGTATAGGCTGACGTTCCAATAGGATCAATCTCATCATCTCGATAAATATAATATTCATCAGCATCGGCAACATCATCCCAGAAAAGCGTGACCATTTCATCACCGGCAATGGCATTCAAATTATCAGGAGGAAGCAGCATATTTGCCATTGTCATTACAGAAGCCATCGTCGCCTGGGTAAAAGTTACCACCTGATCATAATTATTTACACTTGATCCATTCAAATCGTTCGGAGTGTGAATGTAAGGACTGTGAAGATCGCTGTCTTCAAAAGGAAAGATTCCCATATAACCATGATTATTGAATGATGTATGATCGCTGTCTCCACCTGTCAGCATTCCGGGTTCAATTGGAAAATCCGGCAGATAAACACCACAAATTGCTTCGTAGAAATCTACCAGAGGTTGAGCAGATTGAGGAGCTATCATATCGGTATGAATGTATTCTCCATTTTCCAGATAACCAGACATATCTATATTGAAATATCCCAGAATTTCCATATCATTTGCTTCAGCCTGAGAAGCATATTCTTCACTTCCATAAAGGCCATATTCTTCTCCACTGAAAGTGCAGAAGACTATCGTTCGCTTGAAATCGTGCTGACTTAAAATTCGGGCAATTTCCACAATACCTGCACTTCCTGTTGCGTTATCATCAGCTCCGGGCGCATCTCCATAATAGGAATAGGAATCGTAATGAGCACCAAGAATCACGTATTCATCAGGATAGAGCGTTCCAACTTTGGTAGCAATTACGTTCTGACTGGAATTCGGTCCGCCATATGGGATGGCTTGAGTTTCCACGCTGAGACCATAACTTTCAAATTTATTATAAAGCCAGTTTTGAGCATCGATTGAGGTAGGTTCATACCAGTTTCTGGTTCCGAAATCTTCCAAAGTTTGAATTGTGTTGTTCAATTCGACGTCATCCACTTCCGTGAGAAGCTGTGTTACGAAAGGATCTTCTTCCCAACGCGTATTCCTAAGCAGCTTGTTTTCATTCGGGAGCTTTACCTCGATATTATTAATTCGAACAACGCCATTGTGAATGATAGGAACAACTCGATTTCTATACTCTTCAGCTGCTCTTATTATCATAAAATCATCTCGCAGCATCATGATGTCTGCAAATTGATCGATCTCTAAAATATAATCGGAATTATTACCTTCATCCAACCAGAGCAGGAAATAGTCCATTCCTCTTTCCCAGGCATTGGAAGTTATCAATTCACAATCAAAAGCATTTCGATTTTCGGATGTGCCGATCAGAAAATCATCGTGTTTGTAATTTACGATTATATCATCTCTTTCAAAGTAACTTTTTGCTTTTGTAGCATTATCAGTATCGATCAGAATCAAATCGGTCGCTGTCAGCTGCAATACAAAGAAACAAAAAATCAGTGCCATTACAATTTTTTTCATTTTATCCTTCCTTTTACAAATTTATAATAAAATACATTTATGCAAATTACATTCCAAGGACTAAACACTATCTGTCAAACAAAATTGGTTCTGTCATCCATTTCATGGATTTGTTGATAAGTTATTCTTTCTTATTTCCAGGGATTGCATCCCTGGTTATATTCTTCTGTCATCACTTCGTGATCCATATTGATTTATCCAGTCTATCGTAGTACTTTTATCTCGTTCCTAAACTCCAGTTTGGAAACGCAAAAAGTCCTGGAAGGACGATGGATTCTAACTGTGGAAACAATCCGCTGGAAGAAGCTAAAAGATGATTCAAACCCCGGCGGGGTGATAGAACAAAACAATTTCATTTGACTTTCCCTTCGACATTTTGCAACCTGCTTTTGGGAGAATGAAATGGAAATATTAGATTTGAATAATAGTAACCCTCAGTCTCCGATTATATCGGAGCCAGCTCCCTTCACAGGGAGCGAGATCGGAAACAGAAATTTATTTCTTCCTTGTTCTCCCCCTGTTAAGGGGGAATTAAATTTATCCCGTGGAATTCTGTGGATATTCCACTGGGAGGAGGTTAGTAAACAAGAATCACTTTATAAACTGAAAGCGATAATCACATGAAAAACCTTGTCACTAACCACAAACATTACCACGCAGAAGAATTTCGCCTGGTCTGGAAGATCGCCTGGCCCATAATACTGACCAATATGCTGCACGTGCTGGTGGGAATTGTCGATTTCAAAATGGTGGGAACGCTGGGCATTGAGCCGATAGCGGCGGTGGGAATGAGTCGCCAGGTAATGATGTTTTTGATGATCATCATGATCGCTATCAGTGGTGGAAGTTCGGTGTTGGTTGCTCATGCCTACGGTGCTAAAGATCAGCAAAAAGTAAGCCGCACAGCATCGCGTTCTGTTACATTTATGGTACTCACAGCTCTTTGCATCATCACTCCTGCCGGACTGCTGCTTTCCAAACCTATCCTGAATATGCTGGGAGCTAAAGCTCAAGTTATTGAACTGGGTCATTCCTACCTGCGGATTCTATTTTTGGGAAGTGTTTTTCACATGCTCAATTTCATCACAACCGGAATTTTGCTGGGAGTGGGAAGAACAAAAGTATCACTCAATTTGCTGCTGATCACAAATTCATTGAATATTGTGTTTAATTACATTTTTATATTCGGAGTTGGACCCTTCCCGGCTATGGGTGTAGCAGGAGCAGCTTTGGGAACAGCTCTGGCTCGTTTTTTCGGTTCGTTCATCGGCATCTGGATTCTTTTCTCTAAACGCTTCCCGATCCAGATAAAACTGAAAGAAATGTTTCAATTCGATTTTACACTGCTCAAAAAGATCATGTTTCTGGGTGGACCGCGCTCAATGCAGGGAATTGTTCGTAATTTTTCCCGACTTTTCATCATTCGCGTCATCACGCTTCTACCGAATTCTACAAGAGCAGTTTCCGCCTACAGTGTAGGAATGCAGGTACGCATGATCAGCAGTTTTGTGGGCTTGGCTTTTATGAACGCTGCCATGAGCCGGGTAGGACAGAACATGGGAGCTGGAAAACCGGAGCAAGCTGAAAAAAGCGGTTGGCTGGCAGCCGGCATGGCAACCGGTTTGATGACAATTGTTGCTGTATTTTTTTTCGTTTTCCCCACAGCGATTATGAGCTTCTTTACCGATGATACGGAAGCGATTGCCTTGGGAAAAACCTTCTTTCAGATCATTGCTATCAGTGAACCGGTGATGGCTTTTGCCTTTGCTATGGGTGGAGCTCTGCGCGGAGGAGGAAATCCAATTTCACCTTTCATTTATTCCAGTGTTTCCGATCTTGTGGTGGTCATTGTCTGCGGCTATATTATGGCAATTACTCTGAATCTTGGTTTTGCCGGAATTGCCATCGGAATTGCTGTCAGTTCTCTCACACGTGCAGTTCCTTCCGTCTGGAAATTCAAGCAGGGAAAGTGGAAGAAGAATAGGTTGTGAATCACTCCTGCCGTCCTTTCATTCAGACTTGTCCTAAGCTTTGAAAAAGTCTTCGGATAAGTCGGCACGAGATGCAAAGCCATAAGAGATATCACGAGATTCTTCGAAAGCCAAGCTAAGATAAACGTCAGAAAGATGGATTATTATCCGTTTGTATTTGTGAAAATCCGTGAATAAAAAAAAGAATCGCTGGAATTGACCCATGCAGAGTTTGGGTTAAGAACAACGATAAGATACAAGAACACCGTCCTTACCTCAAGCCTACGCATTAAGGCAAGTCCGGTTTTTTATTTTCGTTGTTTTTCGGTGAAAATTCAGTGATTGAAAATCAACCTTTGCGCAGTTCTTTACACACCCCACGGCTAAAGCCGTACCCCTCTCAAGAGGGGAATCGACCATTCGCAAGGTTTTAGAATACCACCCTGAACGTTCTGATCTCAAACGGTTCGAACAGCAATTCTCCAAAATATCTATCCAGTTCGATTTCCATTTCATCGTTTTCCAGCATATCCATTTCGATCAGTTTCTGCCACTCTTTCCACATATCCAACCTAACGCAGCAGCTTTTTCCTTTGGTTTCGTAAAGTCTCAATATAACTCCGTTTCCATCTTCTGCCGGTTTCACTGTTTCGATCTTCACACCAGCGCCATGAATTTGGAAAAAGCTCATGTGTTTTTTTGCTGGTAACTCCGCAATTGGTCGAATGATCAGCGGACTATTCAGAAGATGCGCTTCTTTTAAAACATCCGATTCGATCAGGCTGCCTTTGTGGGGATAATAGGCAAAAGTGAAACTGTGTTTATGCTGATCGGCTTCTTTATCAGTATCTTTAGGACTGCGTAATAGATTTAAATCGAGTGTGTTGCCTTTCACATAATGACCGTATTTGCAGTCATTCAAAAGGGCAAAACCATAATCGGCTTGTGAGAGATCGGCAAAACGATGTGCTGCAACTTCAAACTTGGCAGCATCCCAGCTGGTATTGGAATGGGTCGGTCTATTGAGTGTTCCATATTGGATTTCAAAAGAAGCTTTATCGGTTTGAACTTGCACATCTGCACTCACCCGCAGCATTTTGTGTTCTTCCTGCCAGTCAACTTCGTTCTCAATTCTAATGAGTCGAGAATCTCGTTGCAGTGAAATCCTTTGAATGATCTTTGAGTTTCCGATAGTGAATTTCTGTTTAATTATGGCTCGAAATTTTGACACTAATTCCAATTCAGATGATACAATCTTTGCTTGTTCTGGTTGCGTTTCACGATAAAAATGATTCACATCCCAGGCTCCCCAATTATTGGGTTCATCTTCCCACATTCTCAGCAGATTTGCCTTTCCCGCCAATGTTTCCCGCTGAGCTTCTTTATCGTAAATGGATATGATACATCCATCTTCATCAAGCTCCATGCGGATCAGGTCATTTTCAAGATGTTTTGTAGAAGCATCGAATTTGTAATCCTGTTCTGGAAGCACCATATCAGAACCTTCAAAAAAAATGCAGGTGTAACCCAGAGCCGGAACGTGAATATTGTAATCTACAAATCCATTTCTGGCAGTATAAATTCCACTTGCTTCACCATCACCGATCCAGTATTGTCCGTCTTTGGCAGGCAGTCGCAGGATTTCATTTCGCTCCCAGGGTTGGGAATTGAAAACGATATATTTTTCTGTATTTTTTTTAACTTCTCCAGCAAATTTAGCAATAAGATCGGTTTCTATTTTTTCCAACTTCTTCAAGTTGTCTGCACTCAATTTATTGGCATCTTTGTATACCCAATTAATTGATGAACCGGGTAAAATATCATGGAATTGATTAAGAAGTGTGTCTTTCCAGATGCGGTCAATTTTGTCTTTGGGTAATTCTCCTGCCAGCACTCCCAGAAATTCTACATCGTGCAGTTTCTGTTCGAGTTTGCGATTATGTTTTTTCATTAAACTCTGGGTTGTGTAAGTTCCGCGATGCAGTTCCAGATAAAGTTCTCCTACCCAGGTTGG